>NZ_JAQBOI010000264.1 GCF_028288105.1 Mucilaginibacter sp.
TTTCAATATCCGTTATCGACTGCTGCATTTTTTGAACCTCTTTTTGCGATCGAAAGGTTTTTATCAAAAAAAATGCTGTAACAATTGTTGTAAATGCGATAATCCAATCAGGTACGGTTCCCAAAACAGTTGCCTCACATGGTCCGAAATTATTAATATCCATGTTTAAATATACACAGTTAACAATAAGATTCTTTTGTCTTATAGATATTATAATAAATGAACTTTAATATTCTTATCCCATCTTCTTCCGTAACCATTTCCTAACCGGCTCGTCATACCACTTCAAAGCGGCATAGGCTAAAACTATGGCTCCTGTTAAAATGAGTAATGCATAGGGCCAAGCCTGTACGATGGTTGTGCCTTTATGGTTGCTGACCCACGCAACGTAAAAATAAACCAGCGGGTAATGTACCAGGTAAAGCGGATAGGAAATCTCGCCTAAAAATTTACAGATTCTGCTCTCTGTTTGCGTTTGTATCACACCGCTGGCGCCAAGGTATACTATCAACGGGAAAACAATGATGATACAAACAGACTCATACACTCCGTTCATCCATAAATGCTCAGCACCGCCAATGCGCGGCATATAAAGTACGACAGCTACTAAAATGCTGCACCATAAAAAGGCATTTTTTATTTGGGTGGGTTTGGCTATACGCGACAGTAACAGACCGGCAAAGAAAGGATATATAACACGGGTTAGCCCAATGCGTACATGTGGCACATTTAATGTCCAGCCGCCGCTTACATCGCCGTTGCTGATAGCCAGTTGTGCCAACGCGATAGCCGCGATGATCACCAGGATGCTTAATGCCGTTTTAGAGAATTTCCTGATCCAGACAGCATAAAGAATGTTGGCAATGTATTCAAAAAACAAAGACCATCCCACGCTATTAAGGGGGTGCATCTCTTCCCAGCCACGTATATCAAGCGATAATGGTACGGGCAGGATGGTATAACCGATCAGCATCACTAACAGCATCTTCCAGACAGGAATGGTATGAATGAGCGGCCATAGCGTAGAATCCGTAAAATAGAATCCGATAGCGCCGAGGGTCATCCCCAAAACCACCATGGGTTGCAGACGTTCGATACGGCGTTTGAAGAAACTGCCGACGGTTATTTTATGCCAGCGGTCGTCATACGCATAGCCGATCACAAAGCCGGACAACAGATAGAAAAAATCAACGGCCAGATAGCCGTGGTTGACCAAGATATCCAGGTGCCCAGTTCCCAATGGCTCGGTTAAGTGAAAGGTTACGACGATAATAGCTGCGACACCGCGAAGGCCATCTAATATGGGGTAGTGTGGCTTGGTGGCCAGCTCATTATTGTTCATTAATAAAATTGGATATACAGATTATGAATTAAAACCGGCGCAAATTATAAAAAAAATGCATCGGTGCCCATCACGAGCTGAAAGCTCGCGGCAGCATATAAACAAAAAAGCGATGAGTAAACTCATCGCTTTTTTGCCTTTCGGACTTCCCGACTGTGGACTTCCGACTTAATTATATCATCATCCTTACCGGTTCTTCCAGTAATGATTTTAAGGTTTGCAGGAATGCGGCACCTGTTGCGCCATCAACCACGCGGTGGTCGCAGCTTAGGGTAACTTTCATTACGTTGCCAGGTACTACCGCGCCATTTTTAACAACCGGCACTTGCGCAATACCGCTAACGGCAAGGATACAAGCATTTGGTGTGTTAATAATCGCGGTAAACTCGTCAACACCAAACATACCAAGGTTTGATATAGTAAAGGTTGAGCCCTCCATTTCGGCAGGTTGTAATTTTTTAGATTTCGCTTTACCGGCAAAGTCTTTTACTTCCATTGAAATGTGACTTAACGATTTACCATCGGCATATTTAATAACCGGTACCAGTAAACCTTCGTCTACCGCTACAGCTACACCAATGTGTACATGCTCGTTGGTGCGGATCTTATCGCCCAGGAACGATGAATTAATAGCCGGGTGTTGTTTTAAGGCAACCGCACAAGCTTTTAATACAAAATCGTTAAATGATATTTTAACTGGCGCAACCTCGTTCATTTTGTTACGGGCAGCAATTGCCTGGTCCATATCTATCGACATGGTAACATAGAAGTGTGGCGCGGTGAACAAGCTTTCAGATAACCTACGGCTGATAGCTTTACGCATTTGCGTAACCGGCCTCTCGCTGAATTTCTCTTCGCCTGTGTAAGTTGGCAATACAACCGGTGCTTTTTCTGCAGGGGCAGCAGCTGGTGCGCCTTCTTGCGGTTTAGCGGTTTCTGCAGGTTTTGCAGATGGTGTAAAGCCTTCTATATCTTTTTTGATGATACGGCCGCCATCGGCACTGCCTTTTACATCATTTAAATTAATGCCTTTATCTTTAGCTATTTTACGTGCTAACGGAGATGCCTTAACACGGCTATCATCTTCTGTAGAACCCGCTGCAGTAGCAGTTGGGGCAGCATCAGAAGTAGCAGCTGGTGCAGCTTCTTTTGAAGCTTCGGCAGCAGGAGCAGCTTCTGCAGGTGCATCAGCTCCGGCATCATCCTGTAATAATGGGGTGATATCTGTACCTTCTTTACCTACAATAGCAATAATGCCATTTACCTTTGCAGCCTCGCCTTCTTTTACACCAATGTATAATAGTGTACCTTCTTCGTAACCTACAACTTCCATAGTAGCCTTATCGGTTGCTACATCAGCAATTGCGTCATCTGCTTTTACTTTATCGCCGACTTTAAAGTACCATTTTTCAATAGTACCCTCAGTCATGGTATCGCTAAGCAATGGCATACGGATAACCGCGGCCGGTATGGTTGATAGGTCTACTTTTGGTTTTGCAGCCGCAGCTGGTGCAGTAGCTTTTTTATCTTCAGCAGCCGCAGGCTTAGCCTCTTCAGCGGGTTTCTCTTCTGTTTTTGCAGTAGTAGTAGCACCTTCTAACAGTGCTTTATAATCTTCACCCTCTTTACCTAAAACGGCAATAACAGCATCAACCGGAACGGCGTTGCCTTCTTCAACACCTACATAAAGCAGGGTGCCATCCTGGTACGATTCAAAATCCATAGTGGCTTTATCGGTTTCGATCTCGGCCAAAACATCGCCCGATTTTACCTTGTCGCCAACTTTTTTATGCCATTTCGCCAATACCCCTTCGGTCATGGTATCGCTCATTTTAGGCATTTTAACTACTTCAGCCATATACTGTGATGAATATTGTTAATATTTATAAATATAAGATATTAGTCGCGGATGTAAGGATAATCCTGTTGTACATAAACATCAGTATAAAGTTCTGATGCTTCCGGCCAAGGTGATTCTTCAGCGAATTTAACTGCCTCTTCAACCTGTGCTTTAATTTTCGCATCTATCTCTTCAAACCATTTGTCATCAGCATAACCTTCTTTTTGTATAGTTAGTTTTACTGTTTCAATTGGGTCTTTTGATTTGTAGCTTTCCAGTTCTTCCTTAGTACGATACTTCTGCGGATCACTCATCGAGTGGCCTTTGAAACGGTAAGTACGCATTTCTAAAAAGGTTGGGCCTTCGCCGCGGCGTGCACGTGCAACAGCTTCGTCCATTGCATTGTGTACGGCAACCGGGTCCATACCATCAACCGGTGATGACGGGATACCGTAAGGCAAGCCTAATTTGTAAATATCTGTTTGTATAGTAGTACGCTCTACAGAAGTACCCATGGCGTAACCATTGTTTTCGCAAACAAAAATTACAGGTAGTTTCCATAACGCGGCCATATTAAAGGTTTCGGTTAATGCACCCTGGCGCACGGCACCATCGCCCATGTAGGCAATGTTTACGTTATCGGTACCTTTATACTGTTCTGCAAATGCAATACCTGCACCCATCGGGATCTGTCCGCCTACAATACCATGCCCGCCATAAAAATGGTTTTCTTTGTCGAACATGTGCATCGAGCCACCTTTGCCTTTTGAGCATCCGGTTGCTTTACCATACATCTCGGCCATAATAGCGTTAGGGGTTGTCCCTTTTGCCAAAGCGTGCGCGTGGTCGCGATATGCGGTAATCAAACTGTCCTCGTGGCGTATAACAGACATTGCGCCGGCTAAAACAGCTTCCTGGCCAATGTACAGGTGACAAAACCCGCGTATTTTTTGCTGACCGTATAATTGACCAGTTTTTTCTTCAAACTTACGCATCAGTAGCATAGACTCATACCACATCAGGTAGGTGTCTTTAGTTATTTCGATTGAACTCATTTATTAAATAAAGTTTCTATGAGAAAGTGCAAATCTAATTATATCCTGCAAATAACCGAAACTGGAACGAATTTGTTAGCATGATTTGATTAAATTTTTAAAGCGCCTTTCCAATGCATGCATAGCATTTTTATAAAAAGCGAAATAACATTTGGAGGTGGTGTAAAATGTACGCTTTATACGAGCGCGAAAGCTTCCTTTTCCGCAATATTCTTTTCAAAAAAAATCTTACCAAATGTGGTCGAACCAATACATTTTAGAGGCGAATTTGGGCGTTTTACAACCCTTTTTAGCCGGTTTTAGCCACCCCTTAATGTGTTACCTATCTGTTTATTTGAATTGCAGCAAGTCCCTTATAATTCACTGGAGAAAATTTCATCCGAAGAAATTGCCTGCGCCCTAATTTACTTTAACGATAAAAAAAGTATTGAAACTCAAAAATATTACATCAACCGTTATGAAAAAAAACCTTACGATTAATTTGGTAATTAAAAATTATTGGATAGTTTTGTATCCAACAATAGACACAACGTCCGATTTAATATACATTTGCTGTCCTAATTCAGCAATTAAAGGGATTAAATGAAGAAAACAATAATTGCTATTGCATTATTTCTGAGCGTTTTAGCGGCTCAGGCTCAAACAAAAAACGCTCCAACTCCAGCTGCCGAATCGGCCGAACAAGAGAGTTTAGCAAAAGATTATTTATCACAAATAATGGGTGTTGCGGTATCTGCAACCTCTAACATGAAACTTTTTCATTTTGTATACGATTGGATAGGTACACCTTACCGTTTTGGCGGTAGCTCAAGAAAAGGCATTGATTGCTCCGCATTTACTAAGCAATTATATAGTGACGTATTCAATTTAACTATCCGCCGCAGTTCACGCGATATTTTCAGCATGGTTAACCCTGTTGGTAAAGACGATCTGAAAGAAGGTGATTTAGTTTTCTTTAAAATTCACAGCCGCAGCATATCACACGTTGGCATTTACCTGGGTAACAACAGGTTTGCACATGCATCATCAAAAGGTGTTGCTATAAGCAGTTTAGACGATGCTTATTACAGCCGTTACTTTTACAAAGGCGGCCGTTTATTAGAATCATTTAAAAGTGAACTTTCGGCGGCATCAACTGACGACGAACCAGCTAACTAAGTAAACCTAAATTAATATCTATATCCTTTCACTAACCATGAAAGGATTTTTTTTGCCCTTGTATGAAAACCTGGTTAACATTATTTTTTTCTGTTTTTATACTAATAACTGGTTGTACTAACCTGCCACAAAAAAAGATTATTGCAGAAAAACCGGTTACCGAGGTGCAGGAGCCTGTTGTTAAACCAATATCTGATACTATAAATATTGCTGCCGTTGGCGATATTATGCTTGGATCATCTTATCCCGACAGTACTTTTTTACCACCCGATAGTGCCAGAAATAGCTTTAAGTACGCGTTGGAAGATCTGCGCAAGGCCGATCTAACTTTTGGCAATTTGGAAGGGGTATTGCTGGATACCGGTGCACCCGTTGGCTATAAACTAAGGTTTAAACACAAGGGATATTTATTTAGGATGCCCACAAATTATGGCGGAATTTTTAAAGATGCAGGGTTTGATATACTTAGCGTAGGCAATAACCACTCTAACGATTTTGACCAGGCAGGGCGAAAAAGCACTATCAAAATTTTAGATAGCCTGGGTATAAATGCGGCTGGTTTTAAAAGCCATCCATCAAAAAAATTCATTTTAAATGGCGTTAGATATGGTTTTTGCGCGTTTTCGCCAAACGGGCAAACAGTATCCTTATTGGAGATAGCCGCTGCGAAAAATCTTATTCAGGAGTTAAAAGCTAATAGCGATATCGTGATCGTTTCTTTCCACGGTGGTGGCGAGGGTACCGGATATGAACATGTGCCCCTGGATATAGAAATATTTAAAGGAGAGAACCGTGGTAACCTGCGCGCTTTTACCCATGCTGCGGTTGATGCCGGCGCTGATGTAATATTTGGCCACGGCCCGCATGTTAGCCGCGCAATTGAACTATATAAAAACAGATTAATAGCTTACAGCCTGGGTAACTTTGTTACTTATAAAGGTGTAAGCGTAAGCGGTGTTTGTGGCCTTGCACCATTATTAAAGCTTCGGATCAATAAAAAAGGCGAATTTTTAGATGGCCGGTTAATATCTTACAGGCAAGACCATCAAACAGGCTTAAGGCCCGACACTTTAAACCGAACTGCGTTTCGCATAAAAACTTTAACCGAGGCCGATTTTATTCAGCCCGGTTTAAGTATCTCCGATTCCGGGGCAATTACCCCCCTCTTTACAAATTAAGCTTCGTCCTTTGTATTGCGCACAAGGCTGATCCCTGTAAAAAAGAAGATTATAGAAATTAAACCAACAACAATTAATGTGGTTGCTGCACCTGTGTGTTGAATGATCTGGACACCGGTGTAAATTAAGCCAATAATTCCCAATACGGTAAGTATAGCTCCAAAAGTACGTTTTAAGTTCATGTTATATAATTAGTTATGTGTAAACAACTATTCATTAACCATAATAACATCGCTTTGTTTGCCTCTGGTTTTTGCTTATAACAAACAATATTTATCATAAATGTGTAATTTCCTTAAGGGTAGATGTATCATTTTGCAATCTATTACGTTAATAATACTGTAAGTGCCTCGCATTTACATTGTGATAAGGTTTAGGTTGAAAGTCCCCGGGCAGCGAGTGCCTGGGGCTTTTATTTTTTATAGCCTTAAGCAATCCCACCCATTTTATCCATCTTCGTTCCATATTGATATATATTATAATATAATGAATGATATAAAAGCAAAGCTGCACGCATTGTGCGTTGCTTACGTACAAACCCGGATGAAAGCCGCCGAACAGGCAATTGCCGAAGCGCAGCAATCTCAAAACGATGATACCAAAAGCAGCGCGGGCGATAAATATGAAACCGGCCGCGAAATGGCGCAGCAAGAAACCAATCGTAACCTTGCCCAACTGAACGAGGCCAATAAGCTAATGGTAGCGTTAAATCAGATCTCGTATAATGGCATATCGCAAAAAGCAGAAACCGGCAGTGTAATATTTACTAATAATGGCAATTTTTACCTGGCTATTAGTGCAGGTACGCTACTTTTAGATGATAAAAACTACTTCGCGGTATCGCCGGCATCGCCAATTGGATTTAAACTGAAAGATAAAAAAGCGGGCGACGAATTTATTTTAAATGAAAAAACTTATCAAATACAGTCAATTCTTTAATTTTTCGGCCTATAAATTGTGCTTATTTATAAAATAAAAAATATAGTTTAACAAATTATTGTACAATTGATTGATTTCTATTCTATATTTGGTGTAAACAAATAAATGACAGCTTATAAACTGATCATTACTAAACTATTTTTTGATGAACATATTCGTAGGAAGCCTTCCGTACTCATTAGAGGAAGCAGATTTACAAGAGCTTTTCGAAGCTTATGGTGAAGTAACCACCGTGAAAATTATTATTGACAGAGAATCCGGCAGAAGCAAAGGTTTTGGATTTGTTGAAATGTCTGATGACGAAGCTGCACAAAAAGCAATTTCAGGCTTAAATGGTTCTGAAGTTAGCGGCCGCTCAATTGCCGTTAGCCAGGCAGAAGACAAAAAACCAGGTGATCGCAGAAGCGGTGGCGGTGGTTTTGGTGGTGGCAACCGCGGCGGCGGTGGCGGTGGCTACTCAAGAGACAACAACAGAGGTGGCGGCGGTGGCGGCTACTCAAAAGATAGCAGAGGCGGCGGCGGCGGTAGCCGTTGGTAATCTGTACAGATTAAAAGCAAAGCACTGTTAATATTTGCGGTGTTTTGCTTTAATTTATTTTGAAACACGCTCTCATAATTTTGTTAGCGTGCTTTTTATTGCCTTTTTTTAAGGGTAATTCTTGCTATATTGATAATATCTTTAGCCACTATTTTTCTCTGATATAGCTAATTAAACTCGTGTGCCCGACATTTTGTTAATGGGGCAAATAAATTCTTGTTTGGATAGATAAGAATTTAATGGGCTTTGATACTTTTTATTATTTTTGTCAAAAATCATAACCAATGAGCGAACTCATTAAGAAACAAGTAAATGATGCAAAAGCTTTAATGGATAAAGCAATTGCCCATGCAGATAGTGAATTAACCAAGATACGTGCAGGTAAAGCTAACCCATCTATGTTAGATGATGTTAGTGTTGATTACTACGGTACCCCTACTCCACTGAGCCAGGTAGGTAGTGTAAACACCCCTGATGCACGTACTATTATTGTACAGCCATGGGAAAAATCATTATTACCTGCTATTGAAAAAGCTATTAAAGAAGCCAACCTTGGGGTTAATCCACAAAACGATGGGGTTATTATCCGCATTAACGTTCCGCCATTGACCGAAGAGCGTCGCCGCGACTTGGTTAAGAAAGCAAAGGGCGAAGCTGAAACCGGTAAAATTGCTGTGCGCAACATCCGTAAAGATGCCAACGAGAAAATCAAAAAATTGAAAACAGACGGTGTTTCTGAAGATGAAATTAAAGTCGGGGAAGCCGAAGTGCAAAAACTGACTGATGCTTACATTATTAAGGTAGATCAGCTATCAGAAGCAAAAGAAAAAGATATCATGACGGTTTGATTTTTTAAACCTGCTAATATTAAAGGGGATGGCCGAAAGGTTCATCCCTTTTTTTGTTGTTCGATATTTACCACAGAGGTGCACAGAGAATTATTATTGTCTCGTTGTACTCTCTATTAATAACCTTTTAAGCTCTGTGAACTCTGTGAAAAACTCCGTCTCCTCTGTGGTTAAATAATAAAATTTGCAAATAAAATAAGCGCTCCATATAATTGCGTAATTGATTACGTAATCAACAATACATAATGGAGTTTTATAAAAAAGTGGGCAAAATGGCGCTGGGCAGCAGGCTGCGCAGGCTAAGTGAGTTGGTTACCGACCAGGCAAGTAAGGTTTATGAATTATACGAAATAGACATGAACCCGAAATGGTTCCCGGTGTTTTATGCATTAGCCCAGGGCGAGGATAAATCAATTATGCAAATAGCACAAGAGATAAGCCATTCGCATCCATCAGTAAGTACTATAGTTAAAGAAATGGTGAAGCATGGTGTGGCGCAAGAAGTTCCTAATAAGGCCGATGCCCGGAAAAATTATATCCGGCTAACAGATAAGGGGCGCGAAATAAACGAGCGTATACAGGTACAATATGAGGATGTAAATGCTGCGGTTGAAAATGCGCTGAACGAAACCCAATACAATATCTGGAAAGCGATTGAAGAATGGGAGTTTTTACTGGAGCAGAAAAGCCTGCTCAATCGCGTAAAGGACGAAAAGAAAATCCGCGAAAGCAAAAACGTACAAGTAGTGGATTATAAACCCAAATATCAGCCTGCCTTTAAACAGCTAAACGAGGAATGGATAACCCAATACTTTAAGATGGAAGCAACAGATTATAAATCCCTTGACCATCCGAATGAGTATATTCTTAACAAAGGCGGGCACATCCTTATCGCTTTGTATAATAACGAGCCTGTTGGTGCCTGCGCACTCATCAAAATGGATAATGATATGTACGAGCTGGCCAAGATGGCGGTATCGCC
>NZ_JAQBOI010000076.1 GCF_028288105.1 Mucilaginibacter sp.
TCAATACTACCTTCGCCTACCAATAAGGGCACATTAAGCTGCTTGGCGGCATCAGTCCACTTCTGTAAAGTTTCGGCACCCCAGCCGCGCCACGAGTGAAAAGAAACCGCACCGATATATGGCCGTGCTTCCGGGTCGTTCATAGCCGGGTAAATAAATTTGTAGGTAGTAGCGTCAGAGTTATCGCCCAGCAACAGTTTTGTTTTTAATCCCTTTGAGGCCATGTAGGCGCCCAGTCCTTTTATCAGCTCGGCATGTTCCTCACCCGTTTGGCGGATGTTAATGCCCAGGTCAGATTCATTAAAGGAGAAATACTTTACCTCTACACCGTAATGCGCTTTCAGGTAAAGGATATAATCTGTAATAGATTTATATATGGCGGGCATATTGGCTTTTTTTAAGGGGTTACCCCAAATACCAGCGGGCGTTGGCCTGTATTGCAATGGCCCCTCAACTGCCCACTGCGGTGGCGCCCATGCCGATAGGATAACCGGGATATTCATTTGCCCCAGCCTTTGCGCCATCTCCATTGATTTTTTAACATGAGCATTTAACTTACCACTATCCGCGGCGGCGGTTGGGTCGGTGTTCATATCAGGTTGCCAGTTTCTCCAGGGCATTTCTACCCGGCCCCATGCAACGCGCAGGTTGGTAAGGCAATAATCAATAACCTGCGGGTCGGTTTTCATGTTTTGCAGGCGGAAGTTACCACCCAGTCCGGCAAAAGGGCTGCCCTGCGTGGCAGTATCCAGTTGTAATGTTGCCGGCGACTCATCTACCTGCCCGGATACTTTTATCGTGTAGGTTTTCTCGAATACATCCCCCTTTTTAAGTGAACCAGGAGCAATGGGCAAATAAAGCTGGATGTATTTTTTCGCGCCGGTATCCTGCCGCAGAATTACCGCTGCTTCTTTTAAGCTAATGCTGAACTTTTGGTTAGCTGCTGTATAACTTATCCCTTTGGCATAGTCAGTTTGGTAGCCGGTTTCGCCTTGCAGCCTAACCAGTTCTTCATTTACTTTCTTTAAATCAATAGTGCTTGTGCTATAAATTTCTTTCGGCAACCTTACCCCCAAATAAATACCTTTAATAGTGGTATCCTTTCTTACTTCACATTTAATATTGATACTTATTTTTCCACTGCCTATGTCTTTTACAGTTTCGGTAAAATACAGGCTATCTATATTGGTGTTTACAATTTCGGTATCACCTATCCTTTTAAATTTAGGTTTCTGTACTTCCTTTGCGGTAACCTTTATTTTCGACCAGCTTTCGCCAACTACGGCAAGGTTGGTACTAAACTCCATTAACTGGCCTTTTATACGAATGCCATTTAAGTTGCCATAAGGCATTAATTCGGCCTGGGCAAATAGTTGTTTTGTCGGGATAAGGAAAAGTATAAAAAGGGCGCAGGTTAAAACCAGGCGTTTGTAGATAGTAATCGGTTTCATAATTGATATGATGTGTACTAATATAACCCCTAATAAATAAGGGAGCAATAAATGTAGTATATGTATCAGGATTTGATAAAAAACTATTATTACTATGGCTGTTTTGATAAGCAAATATTGCCTTTAATTTTATTTTCACCCTTCACGGCAACCGAATATCAATTGTTAACGTAATAGGACTATAAACCCGAAAAAACAATATGGAAAAGTCTATTTTAAAGTTAAGCACCATTGCTCTGTTAGCATGTGCTACAATGGTATCATGCAAAAAAGACAACACAACTACCAGCAGTTCAGGCGCGGAAGTAGCATTTGCCCTCACCGCCGATAATGCTACATCAACATTAGGCATCACATCTGCTAACGGGCCTGTTGTAAATGCCACAGCAGCAGTCAATGCCAGCATAAACTGGACATCGGCTATAGCCAATATTAGCAGATTTAAACTCGAAGCCAAAAAGAACGGTATAGAAACCGAGATTCACTCAAAAAACATCTCCGGTCTTGATCTATTTTCGTTAAATCAAGCTTCCATAACTGCCTTAATAGATACGGGTACTTATAGTGAAATAGAAATAAAAGTACTTTTGGTAAAATCTTCAGGTACAGATATCCCTTTAACTGTTAAGGGGGTATTTACTTCGGCAGGGGGCGCAGTAGTTCCAATCGAATTTGATTACAACGATAACGCCATACTTAAATCTGAAGTAGAGAATGTAACTGTTGATGGCACCTCTGACGTTACCGCTAAGCTGAGCCTGCATTTAAACAAATTGCTTTCCAGAATATCATCGGCGGAAATTGATGCTGCGACCCGCACCAATGGGACTATCATCATCAGCAACTCCAGCAATGCAGCCATCTACAACAAAGTAATAGCAAACATTATTTTGGCATTCGAGGCCAGGGGGTTTGAAAAACATACAAGAAAAGGTCGTTAAAATTCAGTTCATGTTAATTAGGAGGGTTGCCCGTATAGGGCGACCTTTTTTTATGCCATTGTTTCGTCTGTTCGGAACCTAACGTTCAGTAAAATAAGGTTGAGGGAATAAATAATTTTTCCTTTAATTTATGCCTGCAAAATGAGCGAACAATTATCCCCAAAGAAATTCCTTAAACTAACCGGCTACCAGTGGACATGCGTCCTATATATTGCTGTAGCTATCTTTTGCTGGCAGCTTAAGTATTTCAGGCATATCGATAACAACTACCTCATATTTCGCACCTCGTTTTACCATTTCAGAGATCACGTTAACCTGTATTTGCACTACCCTAAAGAGTACTATGATGTGTACATATATGGGCCAGCGTTCACCGTATTTATTGCTCCTTTAGCGTTGATGCCCGAAAGCTGGGGTTTCTTTTTTTGGGAGGTTGGTAATGCGGCTATTTTTCTATGGGCCATCAACACCCTGCCGTTTAACAATCGTACCAAAACGGCTATCCTTTTACTGTGCGCCATCGAGTTTGCCAACTCCAGCCACTACATGCAATTCAACCCGACTATTGCAGCTATTATCATCCTTAGCTTTACCTTTATGAGGCGAAAAAAAGCGTTTTGGGGCACTTTTTTTACAGTTTTTGGCGCTCTAATGAAGATATATCCCATTGTAGGGCTGGCATTTTTTGTGTTCTCTAAAAATAAAGTGCAATACATTATCTGGTCGCTTGTATGGCTTGTTATTTTGCTTTGCCTGCCGGCGATAATCTCCGGGCCGGAGTTTTTGGTGCAAACCTATCGTGATTGGTTTGCGGCGCTATCGTCCAAAAACCTAACCAACCAAAGCCTAACCACGGGTTTCGACTGGTGTATTATGGGTGCAACAAGGCGCTTGTTTCAGGACAGCTCTATCCCTAACTGGCCTTTCCTGATAGGTGGGGCGGCAATATTTGGCGCGGCATTACTACGGTTTAAGCAATATGTGTCTTTGAAGTTTCAGTTGCAGGTAATGTGCTCCTTATTATTAATGGTGGTAATATTCAGCACGGCATCAGAACATCCTACATTTATTATAGCTACTGCAGGTGCGGTAATTTATATGATGATGCAGAAAAAGCCATTTACGCCTTTTAATATTGTAATGCTGGTGCTACTGTTGGTTGTAACCGGTTTAGGCCCTTCGGATGCGTTCCCTAAACCTGCAAGGATCTGGATGCAGAACTATGCGATAAAAGCGTACCCATGTATTATTATCTGGTTCAAAATAGCCTGGGAATTACTTTTCAAAGATTTCACCCATGATAAATTACCTGCTGAAGAACAGCAAACAGTTGCAGCTTAATAAGCTAAAAATCTTCCAAAAAAATTAATCTTCCGGACAAACACAGTTTAAACTTACTTGTTCAACTGTTATCTGCTGCAGTAAGACCTGCAAAAAGATAATTACCATTAGCCCTTCCTGTTCGTTTTATTCAAAATATTAATGATAATATTATATTTTTAATATAAATATTACATTAATTACGTATATTTTTTCATAAATTACCAAAGATTACTAATTATACGGGCAATTATATGCCCATAATAAATACTTTATGAGAAAAAATTAATTTTTTAATGTATTAAGGGGGAGTTTTTATGTACGAATCGCAACATTTTGAAAAATACAATTTAATAAACGGCGTATGGGATGAAATGTACAATGAAAACAGCATCGTTCGCGATCATTATCAGAAAGTAATTGAATATTTAGCCAAAGAATCGCCGGATGACCTGAATAAAAAGGAAGAATTGGCTAAACGCCTGTTCATGACACAGGGCATTACTTTTACCGTATACAATAGCGGCGAAGGGATAGAAAAGATCTTCCCCTTTGATATTATCCCCCGTGTTATTACCGCTGCCGAGTGGGATTTTGTAGAGAAGGGCATCAAACAAAGGTTAACCGCGCTTAACCTTTTCCTTAAGGATATTTACCATAACCAGTTCATTGTAAAAGATGGCATTGTGCCGATAGATATTGTGTACTCCTGCCCGCATTTCCTGCGCGAAATGTATCAATTGGATGTACCTTATGATGTTTATGTCCACATTGCCGGTATAGATCTGATCCGCGATTTCGATGGCACCTTTTATGTGCTGGAAGACAATCTGCGCACACCATCGGGCGTAAGCTATATGCTGGAGAACCGCGAGATAACCAAACGTTTATTCCCTGATCTGCTGCCGAATTGCGGCGTACGTAGTGTTACCGAATATCCATCTATCCTGTATAAAAACCTGCTTTCGCTATCGCCAAGGCAAATAAGCAACCCTACTATAGTTTTACTTAGTCCGGGTATATATAATTCAGCCTACTTTGAACATACCACGCTTGCCCGTTTAATGGGGGTTGAGCTTGTTGAAGGGCGCGACCTGGTGGTGAGCAACCATAAGGTTTACATGAAAACTACTATTGGCCTACAGCAGGTTGATGTAATATACCGCCGTGTTGACGATGACTTTTTAGACCCATTGGTATTTAACCCCAACAGCGTTTTAGGCGTAGCCGGGTTAATGGGCGCTTACCGCAAAGGCAACGTTGCTATTGTGAATGCAATTGGTAACGGTGTTGCCGATGATAAGGCTACTTACATCTACGTGCCGGACATGATCAAATATTACCTAAACGAAGAACCACTTTTAAAGAACGTGCCAACACATCGCTTATCTAACGAGGACGAACGCGAGTACGTTTTCAAAAACATCAATACCATGGTGGTTAAAAAAACCAACGAAAGTGGTGGTTATGGTATGCTGATGGGCCATGCATCAAGCGAGGAAGAGATTGAGAAATACAAACTGGAGATATTGAAAGACCCACGAAATTTCATTGCGCAGCCAACTATTAGTTTATCGGCAGCGCCGTGTTATATCGGTGGCGTGTTACAACCCAGGCGTATCGACCTAAGGCCATATGCCCTTTGCGGCCCGGATGGTATTGAGATAGTACCGGGCGGGTTAACCCGAGTTGCGTTAACCGAAGGTTCGCTGGTGGTAAATAGCTCGCAAGGTGGGGGCAGTAAGGATACATGGGTGCTGGCGTAAGGAGTAAAGAAATTAGAATCAAGAAACAAGAGAAATCCGAGATAGGAATATATGTTAAGCAGGGTAGCAGCAAGTTTTTATTGGTTAAGCCGGTATATTGAACGTAGTGACGGTATTTTAAGAATGCTGAAAACTAACTATGCGTCGTCGCAAGATTCGGTGCAGGGCTTTACCTGGGAACCGGTGATCCGTATATTTTCGGGGCCGGATGAGGGATTGATTGAAAAGCTGGGGAACGATAGTCGCGCGGTTTTAAAGTTCATGGTGATAGATAAAGAGAACTCCAATTCTATTCTCAACATTATTACCCTTGCCCGCGAAAACGCGCGTAGCGTTCAGGAGCATATCCCAAAAGATCTTTGGCAATGTTTGAACGAGTATTATCATGCCGTTAAAGAACCTAAGATAGCCTCCGGACTTAAAAAGGACGACCCTATTGGTGTTTTAGATGTGTTGATAAAAGAGGTTATGCTTTACTATGGAACGGCAGAAATCACCATGGAACGCGGCCAGGCCCGCAGCTTTATGAATATTGGCAAATACCTGGAACGCGCCATACAGTCCATAGACATTCTTGATGTAAAATTTGGGCCGATTAATAACAACCCGGACCTGCTACTTGATATTACTTATTGGAAACACCTGTTGCTATCAATAGGCGGTTATGAGCTTTACCAAAAAACATACCGCGATGGTTTGGAAGCACACAATGTTATTGAGCAGGTTATCCTAAACAATGACTTCCCCCGATCGGTTATATATTCGGTAAATAACATTCAACGGTATTTTGACAGGTTAAAGAACAACAGCAACGTGAACGATTACCGTGAGATATCATTTCAAATAGGTAAGCTGCAAAGCAATATCAAGTATAGTTCGGTTAAAAGCATTAGCCAGATGGGCTTGCACCAGTATTTAACCAGCCTGCGCGAAGATCTGTATCGCATAGGCAACTCGCTTAACGAATATTACTTTGCAAATTCCTGATAATTTTAATTACCATGCCAGA
>NZ_JAQBOI010000084.1 GCF_028288105.1 Mucilaginibacter sp.
GGTACGTTAAAACCGACACTAATAAAGTGGAGACGAGGGGTAATTTTAGTATAACCGTCATGGGTGAAGAGAGGAGCTATAAATATGGCACTATAACATTTACCAACCCCGATTATCGTGATGCAATTCGCTTTAAACCCGATACCATTTATATCGGCAGTTCGGCAGCCGACGGGCCTACCTACCAATATATTAAGATAAAGTAACAGCGTTATAAATTTTTACCGCTTCTACCGCTTGCTTCACATCATGCACGCGCAAAATACTTGCGCCCTTCATCAGGGCAATAGTATTGAGTGCTGTGGTGCCGTTTACCGCTTCATCGGCAGTAGTATCTAATAAACTATAGATCATTTTTTTGCGGGAGATGCCCGCCAGTATGGGCAACTGTAGGATATTAAATTCCTGCATCCGGCTCATCAGTGCGTAGCTATGTTCCGGCTTTTTAGCGAAACCAAAACCGGGGTCGAGGATAATGTCGTGAACACCTAATTGCCTTAAACGGTAGATCTTCTTCACAAAATAGTCGTATACTTCGGCAAATACATCGTCGTAATTAGCCAGTTGCTGCATGGTTTGTGGGTTACCTTTCATGTGCATTAAAATATAAGGCACTTGTAAACGGGCAACGGTGGCAAACATCTCCTCGTCGAGTTCGCCGCCGGATATATCATTGATAATATGCGCGCCTGAATAAATAGCATCTTCGGCAACTTTAGCGCGAAAGGTATCGATAGAAATAATAGCATCCGGAAACGCTGAGGTAATACCCTCAACAACAGGCAACAAGCGGTCGGTTTCTTCCTGAACAGAAATATCATCTGCACCCGGCCGTGATGAGTAAGCACCAATATCCAGGAAGGTAGCACCATCATCAAGCATTTTTTCCGCGTGTTGCAATACATCGGTAATGCCAGTTTTACGGCTCTCGGCATAAAAAGAATCGGGAGTGATATTGATAATGCCCATCACTTTTGGCGATGACAGATCTATCAATTTACCGCCTGCATTTACGGTTGCTTTTTTCTGAAAAAATGTATCTTTAGCCATTGGAATAGGTTAAAAGCGTTAATAGCTTAAACTATATAACGATCACAAATTTACAACAATCATCTTGAGCAACACAGCAGCAGAATACGAAGCGGTAATAAATATTTGCAGGGGACTTTTCATTAAAAAAACCCGTGATTACGGCACCGCATGGCGCATACTAAGGCCGGAATCAATCACCGACCAGATCTTTATAAAAGCCCAGCGCATACGTACCCTCGAAGAAAAAAAGGTTTCTAAAATAGACGAAGACATTACCGGCGAGTATATTGGCATTGTAAATTATTGCGTTATTGCTATGATGCAATTGGATTGCGGCCCCGAAACCCCTACCGAACTGGATGCCGCCGAGGTTGAAATGATATTTGATGGCAAGGTGAACGAAACCAAAGAACTGATGTTTGCCAAAAACCACGATTATGGCGAGGCCTGGCGCGATATGCGCATCAGCTCATTAACAGATCTGATACTAATGAAGCTACTTCGCGTAAAACAAATAGAAGATAACAAAGGCCAAACCCTGGCATCCGAAGGTGTGAAAGCCAACTACCAGGACATGCTAAATTACGCGGTGTTCGCGCTGATAAAATTGGGTGTAAAATGAAGAACAGCTTAGTGTGGTTTTGCAGGATAGCCGTTGGCTTATTATTTATTTTCTCGGGGCTGATAAAAGCGAACGACCCATTAGGCTTCTCCTATAAACTGGAAGAATATTTTGAGGTATTCCATCTTACCTCCCTTAACGGTTTAGCCTTAAGCCTGGCTGTTTTACTTTGCGCCTTGGAAATGATACTGGGTTTTGCCTTACTGGTTGGCGCGCGTGCTGTAAAAGTAGTTTGGGGATTATTGCTGCTGATCATCTTTTTCGCGTTCCTTACATTTTACTCTGCCTACTTTAAAGTAGTGCAAACCTGCGGCTGCTTTGGCGATGCTATACCACTAACACCATGGCAATCCTTCACTAAAGATTTAATATTACTGCTACTTGTGTTGGTGCTGTTTGTAAATCGCAAAAGCATAAAATCATTAGCCAACGCTAAAACCGGCGATAACTTACTGATTGGCGCCGCGGTTGTTTCCATCGGGTTTGGGTTATATACTTACAATTTTTTACCTGTGGTAGATTTTCTGCCGTATAAGATCGGCGCGAATATTTTGCAGGAGATGAAGACACCGCCGGGTGCAGTGCCGGATGAGTTTGAGGTTACCTATAACCTGAAGAATAAAAAGACAAAGGGAACCAAAACAATGTCTGACAAGGAATACCTAAAATCGGGCATATGGAAAGACACCAGTTGGGAAATACAAGGCAACCCGGAAAGCAAACTGGTTAAAAAAGGTTTTGAACCCAAAATACGCGACCTAAATATACAGGATGCACAGGGGAATAATTATAACGAAGAATTATTATCGAGCCCCTTCTATAGCATTATAATTGTTGCCTGGAATTTGGAAAGCACCAACCCGGATGCCGTTAACAGGATAAATGCCCTGGCCATGAACCTTACCCAAAACTATAACACGCGTACCATATTCCTAACCTCGAACGCACCAGAGCAGGCACAAAAATTTGCTAAAGACCATAAGCTGGTAAGCGAGTTATTTTATGCTGATGGCGTTCCGCTGAAAACTATGATGCGTGCTAATCCGGGCATTATCCTGCTAAAGAACGGTACTGTTATAAATAAATGGCATTTTCATAACATGCCTAAATACGAGGACCTTGTTAAAAATTACCTGAGCAAACAATGAGCCTGATATTTTTGGTTGGATTTATGGGTTGCGGCAAAACCACCATGGGCCGCAAACTGTCGGCAGCATTGGGTTATGCCTTTATTGATCTTGATCACGTATTTGAAGATCGTGCGGACGTAGGCATATCTGAATATTTTACTACCCACGGTGAAGAAGACTTCCGAAAACTGGAATCTGAAATTTTAAAAACAACCGACTATCCCGAAAATGCCGTTGTATCAACAGGCGGTGGCTTACCCTGCTTTTTTGATAATATGGATTGGATAAACGCGCACGGGCAATCTGTTTATATGAAACTTACGCCCAAAGCACTGGCTTCGCGATTAGAGACTGCTAAAACACCTCGCCCGGTATTGCAAGGCAAAAAAGGCGATGAACTGGTTGCCTTTATAGAAAGTAAGTTAGCCGAACGCGAACCTTTTTACAGTCGCGCATCGATAATTGCAGAAAGCTTTGCCGATTTAACTACGGATAACATTATCCATCTGTTGGGGATCAAACAATAATTGGGCTATCTCAAATAAACCGCATCTTCCTGGCCTTCTTCATCCAGCACAACGTCTACGTGTTCCTTAATAACCGTTGAAAGGGCAATACCGGCATAATCTGTAGTTACCGGGAAGTTTTTGTGGTTACGATCGATCAATACAACCGTACGCAATTTTTTAAGAGGGACATCCAAGAATACGCCAAAGCCATAGGCCAAAGTTTTGCCACTGTTTAATACATCATCTACCAAAACAACAACCTTATTATTGCAATCCTGCACATCAAAATCAATTTTGGCGTGTAACTGGCTGCTTTGTTTATCCAACCCAATGGTTAGCAACCTACTCGAAAAAGGCGCTATTTTATCCAAAATAGTCTTTAAACGCATGGCTATGTGGTTGCCACGTGGCAAAATACCGGCGATAAGGATTTCTTTTTCGTCAAAATTATCTTCCAATATCTGGTACGCAATACGATCTATCTTCTGCTGTATTTGCTGCTGGTTTAGTATCAGGATCTTTTTATCAGACATGGTGCCAATTGTTAGAAACAAATATAATATTAATGAGATAACTAATAGATAGAAAAACTATTCGAGTTCAGGATCAATAACCCAGGGGATGTTGGTTTGAAACATTACTTCTATTAAACCATCTTTATCTTCGAAAAATGCTAAACTATTGCCCGGGCCAAATCCAATTAAAAAGTTATCTGCCACTTGAGTTAGTTCGATGGTGACACCAGTATCCGATATCGGGATATAGGCGTTTTTCCCATTGAGAATACGTCCTTTGAAATGAAACCAGCCGCTTGTATCATATAAACCATTCTGATGTTTCTGATCTGTGATTATTTCACTCTCTTTTGTATAATTAATTCCTAATTCGTTAAAGAGCGTTTTTATTTCATCAGGGAATATATTATCCCGAAATGCTAAATAGTTTTTGCAATTCCCACAAGTACACTCTTCGGCCCCACTAACCTGCGCATTAGCGTAAGTTTGTTGTGTAAGTTCAACATCCGCTTCAAACACCCAATCCCTGAATTTCACTGTCTTGGTTCCCATCTCGCTACCCCTTCACATACGGATAATACACAAAATTAGCGCCCTCGGGTACTACCACAAACAGGCACATAAAATCGTTCGGGTTTTTATAGGTGGTCAGGAAACGTTCTTTTAGTTCAGGTTTAATGATGCCGCGTTCTACAAACTCTTCAATTGTTGACGCGTGGATGCTCCATTCGGTGTTCAGCTCGTTCCTGTCCAGTATCATTTCGCCCAGTTTAAGTTCGTGCTGGTGCGCAACGAATATGGGGTGCGATGAAAGGCCTTCAACCATTATTTCAACTGCTACCTCGCGTATAGATTCATTGAAAAATTTAAGGTCGCGCTCCAAACTTACCAGCGGACTATCCTTTTTAGGTTTCTCTTCCCCTCCGCTTCTTTCGTTCAGTAATTCTTCGGCTTCCATATCTATATTCTTATAATATTATTCTTCGGGTGGTTTTGGTTTCATTGTTTTGGTATTAAACCTTGGTTTAAAACCAACTTTAGGTGTTGCAGGTGTTTCTTCGGGCGGTGTAGGCTCTGCTATATCTGCGGATTTTTCTTCTGGTGCAGGTTCCTCAACCTCTTCTTTTTTCTCTACTACATCTTCAGTCGGTTTCGGGGCCATCGTTTTCATATTGAAACGTGGCTTAAAGCCGGGTTTTGGTGCGGTATTTTCTGTTGGTGATGTTGGCTCTGTTGTTTCTTTTGCAAGTTCTGTTTCGGGTTTAGCACCTTCCGTTTCTGTAGCTTTCGGCGCCATTGCTTTCATATTAAAACGTGGTTTAAAACCAGGTTTCGGCGCAGCAGTTTCTGTTGATGGTGTTGATTCTGCTTCTTCTTTTGCAGGCTCTGTTTCGGGTTTAACTTCCTCTGCTTCGGCGGGTTTTGGCGCAGCCATTTTCATGTTAAAGCGAGGCTTAAAGGCTGGCTTTGGCGCGGTGCTTTCCCCTGCTGTTTCAGCAGCAGGAGTAGTTTCAACCGCAGGCGTCTCAACTTTTTCTTCCGGATTTTCTGTTGGTTTAGCAGCCATACCCACTTTAAACCTTGGCTTAAAGCCAACAGATGGCGCAGGTATAGTATCCGTTAAAGTTTCAACAATGGTTTGCTCGGCAAGCTTGTTTTCCAGATGTATTTTTTCCGGCTTTTGTTCCGGTGCCAGGTGGTATTGTAGCCTTAATTTATTGAACCAGTATTTTTTGGTGTGATCGAAGCTTTTTTCGCCCATTTGGGTAAAGTGTTTTTCAAATTCGGCAAACAAGCCCGGATCACCTGCCTTTAAGGCAACCAGATCAATTCGCTTCTTATTAAAAAACTCTTCGAAAGTCATGTGTTTTAGATGTGAGATGTGAGACTTTAGATGTGAGACCGAAGTCCCCTTATCTCAAATCTCACATCTCTATTCTCAAATCTCTTATAGCGCAACATCCACATCCAGTGTATTAAAATGGATACCTGTTGCCGTTTGTTTCCAGTCCTCGCGTTCCTCGTCGGTAGCGTTCATCAATTTAGGGAACCACTCCAGCGGGAAAGCTTGCTGCTTACCATCTGCTTTTTCTACAAAAAGTAAACCATTTGCAAAGGTTACCTTAACTTTTTTTTCCTGCTTGCTTGATGAGAATAAAGGCATGGTGTTTTTAAGTTAAAAGTGTAAAGTCAAAAGTCAAAACCGATCGCTTCAATTGCAAGGTCAGGAGATTGCTTCGTTTCTCGCAATGACGCACCGGTGAATTACTCCGCCATATTGTGGTAAACGGCCTGCACGTCGTCATCTTCCTCTAAACGGTCGATGATCTTGAAAACGTCAACAGCTTGCTCCTCACTTACCGATGTAGTAGACTGTGCAACACGCTCCAGCTTGGCCGATTTGGTTTCGATACCCAATTCTTCCAGCATTTTCTGCATCTTTCCAAAATCCTCAAAGGCCGTGTGCAAAACAGCTATATCATTTCCTTCTTCGTCGGCCTCCACAAAAAGGTCTTCCAATCCGGCATCTATCAGTTCAAATTCTAACTCTTCCAGGTCGCGGTCGCCCGGGTCAAATGTAAATACCGATTTACGGGTAAATATAAAATCAAGCGACCCTGTTTTACCCAGTGTACCACCATATTTGGTAAAGTAGCTGCGCACATTTGCAACAGTACGGTTTAAGTTATCGGTTGCAGTTTCTACCAATATAGCCACGCCGTGCTGCGCATATCCTTCGTATACAATTTCTTCGTAATCCTTTTCATCGCGGCTCGTAGCCCTTTTAATAGCAGCTTCTACCCTATCTTTCGGCATGTTTACTGCCTTAGAGTTTTGGATAGCAGTACGCAGGCGCGAGTTGGTGTTAGGATCGCCACCGCCTGATTTTACCGCCATTACAATTTCCTTACCCAAACGGGTAAACTGCACGGCCATTTTAGCCCAACGCTTAAATTTTCTTTCTTTGCGGAATTCAAATGCTCTTCCCATATAAATTTCTTTTTCCATTGTCCAGGGACTATAAACCAAGGACACAGCGAATATAATATTGTTTTCTTAAATAACCTTTTTCAGGTTGGTTAGCATATCCTCGGTTATTTTCGCGAGGTCGTAATCCAACTGCCAGCCCCAATCTTGTTGTGCCTGTGTATCATCTATTGATTTTGGCCAGCTATCGGCAATTGCTTGTCGCGGGTCGTTATCAGCGTAGCTCATTTCAAAATCTGGTAAATGTTTTTTTATCTCTTCGGCTAATTGCTCCGGTGTAAAGCTAATGCCCGCCAGGTTATAGCTTGATCGGATACTTAAGTTTTCTGCCGGGGCATCCATCAAATTAATGGTAGCGCGAATAGCATCTTCCATATACATCATTGGTAAAGCAGTTTGGGCCGATAAAAAGCCCTGGTACTTGCCTGCTTTTAATGCCTCATGAAAAATATGCACCGCGTAATCGGTTGTACCACCACCCGGTGTTGCACGCCAGCCTATCAATCCTGGATAACGGATGCTGCGCACATCAACCCCATATTTTTCATGGTAATATTCGCACCAGCGCTCGCCTGCCAATTTACTGAAACCGTAAACCGTGTTAGGATCCATTACGCAATACTGCGGCGTGTTATATTGCGGCGAATGTGGCCCGAAAACCGCAATGGAGCTTGGCCAAAATATTTTTGATGTTTTAAACTCTACTGCAAAATCAAGTATATGGAGAAGGCCGGTCATATTTAAATCCCAGGCCATTTTTGGTTTTTGTTCGCCTACGGCAGATAAGATTGCGGCCAGCAAATAAACCTGTGTAGGCCTGTGTTTATCAAATAAATGGTGCAGATTATCTTTATCCAGCACATTCGCAAACTCGAAAGGGCCACTATGGCGGATGGCATAATTAGGGCTATTTATATCTGATGCTATAACGTTTTCGGCGCCGTGTATATTTCTTAAGGCAGTTACCAATTCGGTACCAATTTGGCCATTGGCGCCTATCACTAAAATCTTTTCGCTCATGCAATAACAGTTTGGCCACAAAGGTAAATTTTTTTGTCTGAACCCGAATTTTCCATATTAAAGAATTAGCCCGATACCGCTGTAAAACGCAATAAAATTGTAATATTATTACGATAATTCTTAATTCATGCTAATTCAACTTCAGATATTTTGCATACTAAAATGGTAGACATTTCGCAAAAAAATTGCATATTTGAAGTTTAGTTTATATACACACATAATTTAACAAAATGAAAGTCGCAGTTGTTGGTGCCACAGGATTGGTAGGCACTAAAATGTTGCAGGTTCTCGCAGAACGCAACTTCCCCGTTACAGAATTAATTCCCGTAGCTTCCGCTAAAAGTATTGGTAAAGAAATTACTTTTAAGGGTAAGCAGTTTAAGGTGGTTTCTGTTGAGGATGCGATAAAGCAGAAACCGGACGTTGCGCTTTTTAGTGCAGGTGGTAGTACCTCGTTAGAGCAGGCCCCACTTTTTGCAGCTGCCGGTATCACTGTTATTGATAATTCATCGGCATGGCGTATGGACCCAACCAAGAAATTGGTTGTGCCCGAAGTAAATGCGGATGTTTTGACAGCCGATGATAAGATCATTGCTAACCCAAATTGCTCAACCATACAAATGGTAGTGGCCTTAAAACCACTGCACGATGCTTATAAAATTAAACGCGTTGTTGTTTCTACCTATCAATCGGTAACCGGTACAGGTGTTAAGGCTGTGGATCAGCTTTTTAACGAGCGTAATGGCATCGATGGACCAAAGGTTTATCCTTACACTATCGACCTTAACGTTATCCCTCAAATTGATGTATTTACCGAAAACGGTTACACCAAAGAGGAAATGAAAATGATATTGGAAACCAAAAAAATAATGGGCGA
>NZ_JAQBOI010000120.1 GCF_028288105.1 Mucilaginibacter sp.
GATAGCCCTGTTGGGGCAAACCGTTATAGCCGGGTTTTTAGCTATCGGTTTGCTTGGCGAGGTGTTGCATTTAAAAGAGATCATTGGCAGTGTGATAGTATTGGCGGGGATAGCGGTTTCGTTTTTGAAAACTTCATCCCGGCCTGTTGCGGCAATCGGAACTCCGCAAACAAAGGAACTGGATACCTGATTCATTGCCGTTGGCTTTAGCCAACGGATAACGAACAATACAAACTGACTTTAGCCAAATTGAACGTTTATTTTGGCTAAAGCCGATAGTACTATGAGCTTGATCCGCCCCATAAATGGGACGGCAATGAAAAGAGATGCTAAGTGAACCGTTCGCCAATCAAAATATTATTGAATTTTTATATATTTAAACAAGGCGATTAAAAGCTTTAAACCACTATTTTTGCAGTTCGCATTTTTTAAAACATGATCACCAAACCCACCATAGACCGTATAATGGAAGCCACAGATATTGTGGAGGTGATTGGCGAATTTGTACAATTGAAAAAGCGTGGGGCCAATTATGTGGGGCTTTCTCCCTTCGTAAACGAACGTACGCCATCGTTTACGGTATCTCCGGCTAAGGGTATTTTTAAAGATTTCTCGTCGGGGAAAGGTGGTAGTGCCGTTACCTTTTTAATGGAGCTGGAAAAGTTCACCTACCCCGAAGCGCTTAAATGGCTGGCCAAAAAGTATGGCATCGAGGTAGAGGAAACGGTAGATACTACCGAAAACCTTGAGGAACAAAACCATCGCGAAAGTCTGATGATCGTATCCGGCTATGCCGCCAAATTTTTCCATGAAAGTTTGCTGGATACCGATGAAGGAAAAAGCATAGGCTACAGTTATTTTAAAGAGCGTGGTTTTAGTAATGATACCATCAAAAAATTTGAGTTGGGCTACTCGCCCGATCAATGGGAAGCCTTTACCGGCGAGGCCATAAAACAGGGCTACCAGGAACAATATCTGGTTGAAAGCGGCCTTTCGGTTAAGCGGGATAATGGGGCACTGTACGACCGTTACCGCGGGCGTGTTATGTTCCCTATCCATAGCTTTACGGGCAGGGTTATAGCCTTTGGCGGCCGTACTTTAAAAACCGACAAGAATGTACCGAAGTATGTAAACTCGCCCGAGTCTGAGATCTACCATAAATCAAGCGTATTATACGGACTGTATTTTGCCAAGCGATCTATCCGCGAAGAGGATAATTGCTATCTGGTAGAGGGGTATGCCGATGTAATATCTGTTCACCAGGCGGGTATCGAAAACGTAGTGGCGTCATCCGGTACTTCTTTAACATCCGAGCAGATCAGGCTGATTGGTCGCCTTACCAAAAACATCACCATATTATATGATGGCGATGCGGCAGGTATAAAAGCTTCGCTGCGCGGACTGGATATGATACTGGAGGAAGGGCTCAACGTAAAGGTGGTGCTTTTCCCGGATGGGCATGACCCGGATTCGTATGTGCAAAAGTTTGGTACCAACGCCTTTAAAACGCATATAGAGCAGAATAAGAAGGACTTTATCCTTTATAAAACCGATATCCTTTTAAAAGAGGCCGGTAACGACCCTATTAAAAAATCGGAAGTAATAAGGGAGATCGTAGAAAGCATAGCCAAAATACCCGATTCTATAAAGGCATCGGTATTTATACAGGAGTGCAGCCGCATCTTAAAGATCGAAGAACGCTCTTTAAATACAGAGCTGAATAAGATGCGCCAGGCCAAGGCGAAAAAAGATCATCAGCAACAGCAAAACCATAAACCGGAACCCTCACCCGAAGATCTTTTGTTTTTTGATGAGCCGGAAGAGAAGGCGGCGGTCAAAGAATCTGATACACAAGAAAAAGAAATTATACGCCTGCTGTTACTTTACGGCAATAAAATGATTGATTGGGATGGCATTGCCAATACCTATATCGGTCCGTTCATGATTGCCGAGTTAAGCGATGTGGAGTTTGAACAACCGGTAACTAAGCACTTCATGGAGATCTACCGGCAGGAGGTAGAGAATGGCGTACTGCCCGAGGAACAGCATTTTATACATCACCGGGATAAAGGGATAGTTGACCTGGTGGTTACCCTGCTCACAACCAAATATGTGTTGAGCGAGAATTGGTACGAGATGCATAAGATATTGGTATCAGATGAACAAGCCAACATGAAGGCGACCATATTAGGCGCTATATTCCACTTGAAAAAGCAAAAGGTGGGCAAAATATTACAAAAACTGCGTGATGAGCTGCAAACTACTACTGGCGAAACCGACCAGGAAATTCTACTGAACCAGTACATGCACATGAAAAAGGTGGAGAAAACCATATCCGATTACTTAGGCTCAGTAATTATAAAATAATGGCAACCCACAATGACCTCGGCCAAAAAGGCGAAGCAATGGCGAAAGCCCACATGGAAGCCACGGGTTACGAAATAATGGACGAGAACTGGGTTTTTGGCAAAGCCGAGATCGACCTGATCGCTTATAAAGACAAGATCATTATCTTCACCGAAGTAAAAACCCGCACCGGTAACGGTTTTGGCGAGCCCGAAGACTTTGTAGATGCCCGCAAGCAGCGTTTGCTGGTAGAAGCTGCAGATGAGTACATATATTTGATGAATCATGAGGGTGAAGTTAGGTTTGATATAATATCTATCCTGTTTGACCGTAATAATAACCACATATTAAAACATATTGAAGATGCCTTTTGGCCTTCTGCCATTTAAAATGAATAAAAGAATAGCCCTTTTCGCAATAATAGCCTTGCTGGCCTACGGATGTAAAGACAATAATAAGGCCGATGAATTTAC
>NZ_JAQBOI010000269.1 GCF_028288105.1 Mucilaginibacter sp.
CAGATGTTCTTCGATAACCAAAAGTATTTCGATTTTGTAAATAATTGCCGTGCCGAAGGTATCAACGTGCCTATAATACCGGGCTTGAAACCAATTACCACATCCAAGCAATTGGTTAATCTGTCCAAAACCTTCCATATCGATATCCCCGAAGCATTAAGCGATGCCATCCACGATTGTAAAGAAGAAAAGAATGTGAAAGATATAGGTATAGAGTGGATGATAGAGCAATGTAAAGAATTGGTGAAATTTGGTGCACCAGTACTGCATTTCTATACTATGGGTAACCCTGGTCCAACTAAAAGAATAGCTGAGGCGATATTTTAGATAAAGAGATTGTCATGCTGAACGTAGTGAAGCATCAATCGCCGCCTTGTTTATTAGCAAGGCGGCGATTTCTTTACAGCACCTTTTCAATATGAACCAGTTTCCCATCAAAGTTCATACCTTCTAAAACAATTTTAAATTTGCGGGTAACATCATTATTATAAAATTTAATGAGGTATTCCTGTTTTCCTTTATCCAGTATGATATTAGGGTTCCAGTACAAGGTGGTGCGCAAGTCGGGCGCTGAAGGGGCATTAACTGCTGTGGCGTAATCCGGACTAAAAAAATCTTTTACCGGGGTGTATCCTGCTAAAGGGAGCATCTTATTATTCTTATCATTATAAACAAAACCTTTGCCTCTTTTAGTATAAACGGATATTACACCGCCATAAGCACCAAAGGCGCCACCCATTGATGGATCGTATACTTTAACATATTCAACGTCCATCATTGGAGTATTGCGGATATCGGCAGCACTCGACGAAAAATTATTCAGGAAGAAAGCCACAGGGTCATTTCGCCAAACAATAGATGGAACATCGCCCAACGGATTGCTAATCCTAATACCCGGTATTTTACCTTGTAAGTATTGAAACAGCGAACCGTAATTAGTAGCCCGAGGATCGTCGCCAACCATTAAATTGGTTGATATACCATCCTTAAAAACGCCAGTGGTGTAAACTTTATCTATCTTTTTCTCCTGCGATACTCCTTTCGATTTTATTTGCACCTCTTTAAGTTCGCGGGTATTTTTAAGCTGCAACATGTAATCCTGCACGCGTTTTGATAATTGTACAGGTGCGGCATTTAATGTAATGCTCGTATCCGGCGCAGGTTTCATAAACGGGTAGATATAATTTTTCACCAGGCCATTATCAACGGTGAGTTTTATTTTATTTGATGCCAGATTTTTGTCCTGAAACTTAAAGTACAGCTTTGCGTCGCCGTAATAGATCAGACCATCCCTAAAAAAACCTGCGTTATCGCTTACTTGTAATGGCAACATTACCGAACTGCCATCGGGCGTTTCTACATAAATAGTTGCGTAAGTGCCCGGTTTAAATCCGTTAGCCCTAACACCAGTTACCTTACCATTAATACTTAAAAAACGATGATTGGGTATAGTATCGGTAAGTGTTTTGGCGGTATCGGTGCTCCAGTTATACTTTCGCCAGCCATGGGTAAGCATTACCAGGTCTAAATTTTTCGTGACATCATCTGTCTGGTTAGCAAAGTAATAATATGGGTTAACGATCTTTCCCCGCAAGTCGCCGGTTAAAAGCAAGCGCGAAACAATATTATCCTGGTTTGACGATGCATCGTCTATATCTGCATCGGTAACTGATATCGAGTAATTGGAACGGATAGTATCTTTTACTGCCAGCTTTAACTGGTTTAACCCTCGCTTTAACTTGCTTATTGCTGTAAAGCTGGTATCTACATTAAAACTATAATCGTGGTTGTTTACAAAGGTTATACGCTCTGCAATGGGCTTTAAGTTTTTGTTAAAAACAGTAATATATAATATCCCCGAGGGCATATCTTTCACCGGGATGGTACCATTAGACATTTCCGCGTTTGAAAGATCGACCCTTATCTGATAGGCAATAGTGCCGTTGCTTTGCGCTACCAGCGTTACCTGTTTATCGGCAGCATCCGCATCTTTAGATCGGAATATATAAAACTTTTTACCGGCGGCAACATCGGCTATATGCAGGCTTATTCCGTTGGGCTTGGCCGTTGGTAAAGCCGTAGTATGTTCGTTACCTGCCGCGTCTTTCCATACCGCTGTGTAAGATTGGTTAGGTTGCGCAAGCATAGTAAAGGCACCCATACCATCATGTGTGGTGGCAAATTCTGTTACAGTAGCGCCATTGTTTTTTATTACCCCTTCGGCTTTAACGGGCATACCATTGGCATCGGTAACCTTAAAGGCCATAAGCGATGGTATGCCATTTATCCAATCGCCACCTTCGGGTAAAAAATGGATAACCGGCGGGGGTGAGTTGGCAATTTCAGCCGCTTTAGGAAGGTTTACAACCGATAGCTGTTTCATGTAGATAAAACTGCTATCGCCTTTCAGCATAACTTCGGTATAGGCCCGGCAATAAACCGCATGTATAGCGGTATCTGTTGGCAACACTATATTGCCCGATGCGGTAGATTCAAATATGGGCGCAGTGAGCCGGTTAAGTAACTTGCCATTATTGTCCAGCAGTTCCAGGTAGAAATTTTTGCCCGCCCTTGATCTTTTAGAGCCTGTGAACAAGTAAGCTTTAAACCATACCGTATCGCCGGTAACATAGCTGTTTTTATCGTAATGAATGTATATTTTTTCCTGCGGATCTGTCTGTAATTGGTTATTGATTATCTTATTTAAACTTTGCGCGAAACAAAGATCACCGCAAAATAATATGGTAGCAATAAAAGATAAGCGGACAAATAATAGGTTCATTAGGTTATGGAGAATGACAGATGAATGTAGTCACTTTTTAACAAGAATAAAAGCACAATAATTTCTGCCCAATAAAAACGCCGGACTGAGAACAGCCCGGCGTTTATTTATCAATTGGATGAGATTATATCCCTCTTTCGCCTTTTAGTTTTGAAGCGGCAAGTAATGCCCTATAAGCATTAACTATGCCACCTGTTTTTGAAAGGCTTGTAAAATCAACTTTTTCGGTTGTGCTGCCCGGTTTTAAAACCATAGTACCGGTTAAAGGTACTGCTGATTCCAGTATTACCTGCTTAAGCTGTTTGGCGCTTAAGTTTGGATAATATTCCAGTACCAGCGCTGCTATGCCTGCTGTAATTGGCGATGCGAAGCTGGTGCCATCGGCAGTGTTAAATTCAGCATCCATATTTATAGATGTTACCTTAACACCCGGTGCAAATACATCTACATTGTTTTTGCCATAGTTGCTAAAGCTACCTGCAAGGGTTTCGTTCAACTTATCGGCAGATGCGCCAACGCTTATTACATTATCAGCGTCTACGGCAGATCCATCTTCAAAAATATCATTCGGGAATTCTGGTTGGGCGTCAACATCCTGGTTGTCGTTTCCAGATGCCTGTATCAACAATACATTTTTCTCGGCAGCATATTTAAAGGCCGCGTCAACCCAGGCTTTGTGTGGTGATAGTTTTTTACCAAAGCTCATGTTAATGATCTTTGCCCCGTTATCAACCGCGTAACGTATAGCATTAGCTATATCTTTATCGTACTCATCGCCGTTTGGCACGCCTTTAATAGACATTATCCTTACGTTATCGGCAACGCCATCAATACCATATTTGTTACCACGTACCGCGCCAATTAAACCCGCTACACCTGTGCCGTGTTCAGCATCGGCAAATTTTAGCAGGTTGTTACCATAAGGTTTGCCGTCGTTTACATCGGGGTTATCGCCTACAATACGCTTGCGTGCATCCAGATCAGGGCTAACATCATTGTTAAGCTTGGCCAGATATTCGCTCAGGTCATTAATGATCTTGGCATTGGTTTGATCGCCACCCTCTTGTTCAAAAACAGAGGACCATACCGCTTTGCTTTGTTTAACAGTATCGCTGGCAGCAGTAATTTTTGCCAGGTCGGCCTTCTTAAAAGAAGAGCCGCTTTGTAATTTAAGGGCGTTTTTAACATAGCCGCTGGTAGCCATTAAGGCATTCATTATTGGCTGTAGCTGCTGTATTTCGGTATTAGCTTTGTTAAGGGTTGCATCATGGGTAAGTTTTACTTTTTCCCAGTAAGCAAACTCTTTTTCGCTGCCTGCAGGTGCCGATGAAACCGTTTCGTATTTGCCTTTCAGCCTGTTGTACTCACGAACCTCCTCGGTAGTTTCGGTAAAATCGCACTTACCGCCCGGGCCGCCTAAAAAGTTCCAGCCGTGTACATCATCAATGTAACCATTCTTGTCATCATCAATGCCATTGCCCGGAATTTCTTTCGTATTAACCCATAGTATAGGTTTAAGATCAGCCTGTGCGGTATCAATCCCACTATCAATAGTAGCAACCACCACGGTTTTGCTTTTTTTGCCTTTTACAAATAAATAGGCCTGATTTAAACTGATCCCGAAATAGCCATCGGTTTTAAGATCCATTAAATGCCAGTTCTTTGGCAGTTCGGCAGGTGCTTTTGGTGCTGCTACCTGCACCTGCGCTGTTGAATTAAAGCTTATTAATAAGGCGCTGCTCAATAATACGCCCGTAATGGTTTTGCAAATTTTGTACATACTTTATATCTGTGTTTTATCCATTCATTGCCGTTGACTTCAGTCAACGGATCACAAGGTTATTAATATAATATTTATTTACAGGTCAAATTTAATACCCTGCGCTAATGGCAACGTTTTAGAATAGTTTATAGTATTTGTTTGGCGCCTCATGTAAACTTTCCATGCATCAGAACCAGATTCGCGGCCACCGCCTGTTTCTTTTTCGCCACCGAATGCACCGCCTATCTCAGCGCCCGATGTACCAATGTTTACGTTAGCAATGCCACAATCAGAACCCGCGTATGACAGGAACCGCTCTGCCTCGCGCAGGTTATTGGTCATTATTGCTGATGATAAGCCCTGCGGAACACCGTTCTGCAGTTCGATAGCTTCATCAAGATCTGAGTATTTTATTAAATAAAGAATTGGCGCAAATGTTTCGTGCTGTACAATTTTAAAATGGTTTTCTACCTCGGCAATGCAAGGCTTAACATAACAGCCAGATGAATAAGCCTCGCCTTGCAGCTTTCCGCCTTCAACAACAAAATTTCCACCCTCTGCCTTGCATTTTTCGATCGAATCTAAATACAGGCTAACCGCATCCTGGTCTATCAGCGGGCCCATATGGTTATTTTCATTTAATGGGTCGCCAATTTTTATTTGTCCGTATGCGCTGATCAGTTTTTGCTTAAACGCTTCGTAAACACTTTCGTGGATAATGAGCCTGCGTGTACTGGTACAACGCTGCCCTGCGGTACCTACCGCGCCAAATACAGCGCCAATAAGCGACATATCCAGATCCGCATTTTCTGTAATGATGATAGCATTATTGCCGCCCAGCTCTAAAAGGCTTTTACCCAAACGCGCGCCAACAGCAGCACTAACCGCTTTACCCATCCGGGTAGATCCGGTTGCCGATATCAATGGTACGCGGGTATCATTAGCCATCTGCTCGCCAATGTTGCGATCGCCTATCACCAGGCAGCTTACGCCTTCGTCAATATTGTTAAGTTTAAAAACTTCTTGTGCAATATGCTGGCAGGCAATGGCTGTTAAAGGTGTTTTTTCGGATGGTTTCCAGATGCAAACATCACCGCAAACCCATGCCAGCATAGCATTCCAGCTCCATACAGCAACCGGGAAGTTAAAGGCCGATATCACACCCACGATCCCCAGCGGGTGGTACTGCTCATACATGCGGTGCTCGGGGCGTTCGCTATGCATGGTAAGGCCATAAAGCTGGCGGCTCAAGCCCACCGCAAAGTCGCAAATGTCAATCATTTCCTGCACCTCGCCGTAACCTTCCTGCAGGCTTTTGCCCATTTCGTAGGATACCAGTGTGCCTAATTGTTTTTTATTCTCACGCAGCGAATCGCCTATCTGGCGCACTATCTCGCCACGCTTAGGCGCAGGTATTTGTCGCCATGTTTTAAAAGCCTTCTTAGCCGTTTCCACAACTGTATCATACTCATCTGCAGTAGCAAACTTTACCGCGGCAATCTTTTTACCATCAGTAGGCGACACAATATCTTTTGTAACAGCATTGGCGCTGCTACCCCAGTTCGCACCCGTACTAAAAGCATGGTTTATGTCGTTAATATGTAAATGATCAAGAATATCTTTAATAAGTAAGCTCATAATTTGGTACTTTTGTCAAAGGTAAAAATCTTTAAGGCAATTTCCACAACTCATCCCTCGCCGGCTAAAATGCTTTACATTTATTATCAGTAACTTGTATTAATATCTGTTAATAATGTTTGTATGTTGAAAACTAAATTGACTTATGGAAGCTTATTATTGTAATTTGAACTCATGTTTAAGCCTTGCGGATAAACATCCGCCGGGGAAATATGGTGTTCTGCAAATAAACTTGAATGGAAGAAGAATTTGAATTTGGTTTTACCGAAGATCCAAAGTTTTCGGTAGAACGGTACGAAGAGATGATTCGAAATCATGATCAGTACTTTTTTGACGCGCAGGCGTTTGAGAACATTATAGACTACTACATAGAAAAGAACGACCCGGCAAAAGCCCTGCAAGTATCAGAGTATGCCCGCAATCAGCATCCGTTTGCCGCCGTATTCCTTATAAAACAAGCCCAGCTACTGGTAGTTACCAACCGCGCATCAGAGGCCTTTGCCGCATTGGATAAAGCCGCTATGCTGGAAGCAAGCGACGCGGATATATACATTATAAGGGGTAACCTTTATGAAAGTATGGAGCGCAATACCGAAGCATTGGAAAATTATGAAAAGGCGCTTGACCTTGCCGAAGAAACCGACGAGATATTACTGCATATCGCCTACGTTTATCAAAACATGGGCGATTATGATACCGCCATTACTTACCTTAAGCTTTGCTTAAAACAAAACATGGAAAACCAGGATGCCCTTTACGAACTGGCATTTTGTTATGATGTTTTGGATAACCAGGAAGAAAGCGTTCAGTTTTATCAGCAGTATATTGATAACGAGCCCTACAGTTATGCCGCATGGTACAATTTGGGTAATGCTTATACCAAACTAAGTTTATTCGAGAAAGCGATAGACGCTTACGATTACGCCATCCTGATAAAAGACAGTTTTGCATCGGCATACTTCAATAAAGGTAACGCCTTAGTTAACCTGGAAAAATATGCTGAAGCGATTGATGTTTACCGCCAAACTTTCGAGTACGAGCAACCCAATGCCGATACCTATTGCGCCATTGGCGAATGCTACGAAAAGCTGGAGCAGATGGACGAAGCACGTTCGTTCTATAAAAAATCGGTTAAGATGGATCCTAAACTGGCCGATGCCTGGTTTGGGATTGGTGTAACGCTTGATTTTGAAGAACGTTATTTTGAGGCCCTGCATTTTTACAAAAAAGCGCTTGACCTTGATATTGCCAATGCCGACTACTGGTTTGCCATTGCCGATGCCGAATACAAATTGGGCCACATGCCCGAGGCAGAAAGCGCTTACGAAAAAGTGGTGGAGCTAAACCCGCTTGATGTGGATGCCTGGCTGGATTACTCGTCGATACTGTACGAACAAAAACGACTGGTGGATGCCATTGAGGTAATATCGCAGGCCATTAAAAATAACCCTGATGCGGCAGAGCTATACTATCGTATGGTAGCGTACCTTTTTGCCAAGGGCGAATACAACGAAGCATTGAACTACCTGGAAATGGCCCTTGCCGCCGACCCGGAGAAGCACTATATATTGTTTGATTACCTGCCTCAATTGCAGGAAAACAAGGTGATCATCGATATCATAAACAGGTATACGAAATAAGGAAGGGTGAGTAGCCTGTTATCCGTTGGCTGAAGCCAACGGGCAATGAAATGCATGGAAGATCATTGCCGTCCCTTTCAAGGGACGGAAGATAGATAAACAGATAAGGGGCTTCAGCCCAATAAATAATATTCAAATCAGACTCAATCAATTGTTAAAGCCGAAACAGAAATGTTTTGGCTTTTTTGCTGAATGACAAATCAATTGTGACAGGCTATACTAATATATATTAAAAAAGTGGTGGCACTGATTTGTCAGTAGCTGTTTTTTAAATAATTGATTTTTAGCGAATTAAAAGGTGTTCACGCCGTTCACGGCTGTGAACGTGAACACTTTTGTCGATCTCGGGTAGCAGAAAGTAACATTTATTATCCCCTTTGCTACGCAAAGAGGGTCGACCAGTCCCGACTATCGTTGGGATAGGGGTGAGTAAAATATCAAACAACCCCATCTTCCATACGTTATTCTTTAAAACCGAATAATTATGAATACCCCAAATACAACCCCAGGCAATAAATTCCCCTTAGAAGGTGAAACCGGTGACCCGAAAGTTAACGCGGCAGAAAAGGATGTGATCACCAATAAGGATGATATCAGCCACATAACCAATAAAGATGGCGCTGTTGCAGATACCGATGGGATAGAGGAAACCCTCAGCGAAAGCGAACCTACAACAGAGTTAAACGCTGATAACCACATTACCAACAACGATAGTGCTGCAACCAATGAGTTGGAGCCTGACGAACAATTTTAACAGATCATTAAAGAATATTATCAAACATGCTTCAATAAAAAAAGCGGCCCAAATTTGGACCGCTTTTTTATTATTTACTGTGCGAAAAAAGCCATGGGATCAGCTGTGGTTCTGCAAAGGCATCATCCCAGCTGTTATGGTCATCCTTAGGGTAAATGGTAAATTTAGGATCGGCGCCTGCGGCCTTAAGGGCATCTACCACCACCTGCGAATGCTCAAACGGAACAATGCTGTCTTTGGCGCCATGGAAGAACCATAAAGGGACTTTCTTAGCATACTTTTTTACGTTGTTGGTGTTATCGCCACCGCAAATAGAAAACGCGGCTGCAAAGGTATTTGGTTTACGCCTCAACATTTCAAGCGTACCCATGCCACCCATTGAAAGGCCGCCTATGTACACCTGTTTTTTGTTGATAAAGGGTTTATCAAGCATTTGGTCAACAAGGCCGAGTAATAAGTTCATAGCACAGGTAGGTTTACCGCCTTCCTGGAAATTGAATATTGTTTTACGTGTTATCAGGTTTTGGTCTATTTTAACATTGGCCCAGAAATCATCTGTAGGGCATTGCGGGAAAACCACTATAGCCGGGTAGTTTTGGCGAATGGTATCATTCAAGAATAACTTTGGCCCGTATTTAATTTCTGCTTCATTATCATTACCCCTTTCGCCGGCGCCATGCAGCACAATTATAAGTGGGTATTTTTTTTGAGGATCAAACTTTTTGGGGAATAAAATGCGATAAGGCAGTGTTTCCGTTTTCATGGTAAACGATCCCCTGTCAAAAGCTGAGTTGGTTTGGGCCTGTGCTAAAAAAGGAAATGCCAGGTACATAATACCCAGCATTACCAATATTCTTAATTTTTTTATCGTCATGTGTAAGTTAATTCAGTTGGTTACTAAACGTAAATTAACACCTTTCCATTCATTTTGCTTTAAATATTTTATGATAGGATAAGTTTTGCATTGTAATCTGGATACAAAAACTATTTTTTCGCGATAGCAGTACTGTGAAAATCAAGCTTTTTTAATCCGTTCTGAACCTCGGGGCAACTCATGAATAAGTTCCACAATAATCCCGAGCGATAATTCTCTATCATAACAATAATTGGCCCCTGATCAATAGCCAGGTATGATTTCGCATACCAGTTACGCGATTCGCTAAAAGCATCGGTAAAGCCATATTCGCCCCATATTTTATCGCCCATGTCATAATAAAAATGGCGTAGCGCTTTCATAGAATACTCTGGCGTATATGGGAACGCGGATAATGCCGCTGTTGGTGTAATAACCCCCAGGTCATTATCCGGTGAGTGTGCATTATAACCTTCAAAGTTATCGCTGGCGGTTAAGCCCCATGAGTTTTCGCCGTAGCCTTTAAATTTTTTAGGGTTATCAATACAGTATGCCCTGTTAATAAGGGTATGGTTCAGGTTTTGTTCCCAATAATCGGCATACCTGTCTTTTAATCCTTTAGGGTTTAATCCCAGGAAAGAGTATTGCGAGAAGAATAGCGGGCCGCCATATGGAAAACCCAATGGCAGCTTGTATCCATAATAGGTATGGCCATTTTTAAAGAAATCGCTTTGTGCCCATCCCCTGTGGTAAACATCAGCACTAACAGGGTAGCGGTCTGCAGATGCTGCAAGTATGTAGGTTATTAAACACTCGTTAAACCCACGGATAGGGAAGTTCATAGCCCAGCCGTTGTTTGGGCTCCAGTGCCAGTAAAGGTTGTCGCGGCCTTCGTGTGTGTACCAGCTCCATTCTACCTCGTTCCATATCCAGCTTATTACATCGCGTATACGGCGTTCTTTTTGGTTGTTGGCAACATAGTATTGCTTAGCGCATAAAAGCCCCTGTAGCAGGTACGCGGTCTCTACCAGGTCGCCGCCATCATCCTTGCGGCCAAAGCGAATTGTTTTGCCGGTTTCACCGTTTAACCAATGCGGGAATACCCCATGATAAGCATCGGCCCTGAACAAGAACTCCACGATCTTAAGCATACGGTCGACAGACTGCTCATGCGTGATGAACTTCCTGTGATCGGCAGCTATCATAGCCATAATACCAAAGCCCGAACCGCCGGTGGTTACTACCTCGTCGCCATAATCAAAAGATTTATTGCTGCGTTCGCGGGCAAGGCCACTAACAGGGTGCCCAAAATCCCAAAAGTAACGGAACGTTTGGCGTTGTACTACATCTAAAAGAGCGCTGTCGCTCAAATTTTTTATAATGCCTACCGGTTTAATGGCTCCCTCAACCTTTGCCGGATTTTGTGCCATGCAGCAAACAGATGCTATTGCCATGCAGGCTGATAGTAATATTTTCTTCATTGGATTAGATCAGTTAATAGTTAAACAGGCATATCGCGTGCCTTTATTTTGTTTATAAGTTTGGGCTTGTAAAGCCTAAGCCTTTCATGCCGGTTTTTACTTCGGGGCAGCTCATAAATAAATTCCATAAAAGGCCGCTCCTGTAATTTTCTATCATTACAATTATGGGCCCCTGGTCAATAGCCAGGTACGAATTGGCAAACCATGGGTTATTTAAATTATAAGCATCATAAAAGCCATAGTCGCCCCACATTTTATCGCCCAGTTTGTAATAGAAAAAGCGCAATGCCGCCATTGATTCTGTTGGGGTATATGGTAACGATGATATGGCTGCGGTAGGTGCAATAATACCTACATCATTTGTTGGCGAGCTTGCCGTATACCCGCCTTCGATATCGCTTGCGGTTAAGCCCCAGCTATCTGCGCTATAGCCATAATAATTTTTAGGGTTGGCCACACAATATTTATAATTGATTTGGCTGTGTGCTTTGTTCTGCTCATCATAGTTGGCGTAAGCATCGGCCAGGTTATTAGGATTAATACCCAAAAAGGAGTAATGCGCGAAAAATAACGGGCCGCCCTGTGCCGGGCCTAATGGCAATTTTACACCGTAATAGGTAGCCCCGT
>NZ_JAQBOI010000191.1 GCF_028288105.1 Mucilaginibacter sp.
TTAAATAAAAAACAATAAAATCAGGTATGTCAAAAATTAAAGTAGAAAACCCGGTAGTTGAGCTGGATGGTGATGAAATGACCCGCATCATCTGGAAGTTTATAAAAGATAAACTGATCACCCCTTATCTTGACCTGGATATAAAATATTATGACTTAGGTATCGAGTATCGTGATGAAACCGATGACCAGGTTACGATTGATGCTGCCAACGCTATATTAAAATATGGTGTAGGTATTAAATGCGCTACCATCACCCCCGATGAGCAGCGTGTAGAAGAATTTGGATTAAAACAAATGTGGAGGTCGCCAAATGGCACCATCCGTAATATATTAGATGGTACGGTTTTCCGCGAGCCAATTGTTATGGCAAACGTACCGCGCCTGGTACCAAACTGGACAGCCCCTATCTGCATTGGCCGCCATGCTTTTGGCGATCAGTACCGCGCTACAGATTTTGTTACTAAAGGCAAAGGCAAGTTAACAGTTACCTTCACCCCAGAGGATGGCGGTGCCGAGCAATCATTTGAAGTATATAATTTTAAAGGCGACGGCGTTGCTTTAGCCATGTATAATACCGACGAATCTATCCGCGGTTTTGCACATGCTTGTTTTAACCAGGCGCTGATGAAAGGCTGGCCTTTATACCTGTCAACCAAAAACACCATCCTTAAAAAGTATGATGGCCGTTTTAAAGATCTTTTTGAAGAGATCTACCAGGCAGAGTACAAAGCTAAATTTACTGAAGCAGGTATCACTTACGAGCATCGCTTAATTGATGACATGGTTGCATCGGCCCTTAAATGGAACGGTAACTTTGTTTGGGCTTGTAAAAACTACGATGGCGACGTACAGTCTGACACCGTAGCACAGGGTTTTGGCTCGTTAGGTTTAATGACCTCTACTTTGGTTACCCCGGATGGCACCGTTATGGAAGCCGAAGCAGCGCACGGTACAGTGACCCGTCACTACCGCGAGCACCAGGCAGGCCGCCCAACATCAACTAACCCTATCGCGTCTATCTTCGCGTGGACACGGGGTTTAGAGTTCCGCGGTATATTGGATGGTAACCAGGAACTGGTTGATTTCTGCAAAGCTTTAGAACAAGTTTGTATAGAAACTGTTGAAAGCGGTAAAATGACCAAAGATTTGGCCATCACCATAAAACCAAAAGTTGAACACGGTACCGATTATCTGTACACCGAGGAGTTTTTGGAAGCTATTAACGAAAACTTAAAAGCAAAATTGGGTAAATAATTTTATCCGATGATAATAGAAAAGCCCATCTGTTAAGGATGGGCTTTTTTTATGCCATTAAGGCAATGAGTAAATTAGGCAAGCCAACCGCTAAAGCTACGCCATAGGCCAGATCGAGCCAGAAGAAGCTACCAATTGACCCAATATAGATTAGCCCTACAACAGGATAGCCAATTATTTTTGCCCAAAAAGGGGTTTCGGGGTCTTTAACATCTTTCCATATATTATTGGCATCGCCGGTGCTGGGGAAAGCGTGCATAGCAATTGATACACCTAAGTATATCAGCAGGTAATCGCCAATATTGGCGTTATCAAATTTAAATACAGGTAATGCCGCCGGAAAGGCTATCAGCATACCCAAAAGCGAATTAACAATAAATGGGCCTACGCTTATAAGCATAGAATGCCACTTGTTTGGAACTATCTCGTGCAGTACATAGCCCGCAGGGTTTGATGCCTGAAAATAAACAACTTTAAGAACTGGTATCTTAAACCATCTGCAAAAAAGCTGGTGGGCAAGTTCGTGTACTATAACACCGGGAAAGGTGGCTATAGTTATTAAAATTCCGGGTATAAACATTGGTTTAGGTTTAGAGTGTAGCCTTATTTGATATGAAATCTTTTGCAAAATTCATATAATAAGCAGTTGTAGTGTCTTTATCAGTGGTTTTTATAATAGCATCACGTGCTTTTAAATCGTTATTTAAATGGTAGGCTATTGCCAAAGTTGCCAGGTTATAAGTCATATTTTTATCTAACTGATAACCTTGCTTAGCTAAATTTAAGCCCTCCTGTTTTTTGCCAATCTTTAACAGTGTACGGGCTTTGGCAGAAATACCATAAACAGATTGCCGGTTTAAGGCAAGGATGCGGTTACAGTAAAATATGGATGAATCTGGCTGATCTATTGCCCGTTTAATCTTTGTTTTGAAGTTTATAGCCGGGATAAATTCATTATCAATTGTTAATACTTTTGATAACAAGGAGTCGGCCGCCTTATATTGTTTTTTATCATCATAAGATGAAGCCAGCGAATACATAGCAAATATGTCTGATGGGTTTTTGCTTACATAATCACTCAGCGCTGCATCTGGTACAATACCGTCTTTATATTGTTGAAACGTTTTTGCGAACGTGTCTGAAGGCGCGTATAGCTTAGTTTCGTCAATTATATAGCTGAGCTTGTTGTATATGGCGGTATCTTCAATTGGTTTATTTTGCAGTTTGATAGATGCGTCATTTAACGTCAATAAGTCATTGTTATAATAACTGGCTATCATTAAATGCTCTAAAATATCTACCGAAGTAGGGACAATTTTAAGTGCTTTTTCTAATTCGCGCTGGCTGGTAACAAAATCAAGATTTTTTTCAGCTTTTTCTGCACGCGATAATGAGATGGCAGCAGTTAAGTTTTTAGGGAGCCAGATAAGTGAAATTATCAAAACTATGCAGATACCAGCACCAAATAATTTTACCCATAACGGGATAGGGTAATTAATAAGCTTAGCCCGGCAATCATGGCATAGCGGCATAGGGTAACCATGCAAGATATCTGTGCTATTGCAATTTGGGCATACAGGAATTTCTGGTTTGTTATCGGTTTCGGGGTTCAGGTTTTCATCCACAAGTATAAATTTAGGTGTACTAAACTATTAAAAGTTAAGTGTAATTAAAACTTTAGTTTAATATTTAACACAAATGTAACTTGTCGTCTCCTTTACTTACCCCCCTTTAAAGTTGTAGGCAATCTTACTATGTATTACAGCAATAATGGCCATAGTAGTTGTACTTTTTAGAAAAACCTTGTTTCAGGGTTATACAAAATACCTAACTTAGCCCCTCAAACAAAGTATACACTACCATGTCATCATTATATCCATTAAAATTTAAAACCATATTTAAAGATAAAATATGGGGCGGCCATAAAATTGAAACCTATTTGCACAAAAATATTGGTGACCTGCCAAATTGCGGCGAAACCTGGGAGATCTCGGGCGTTAAGTCTGACGTATCGGTAGTAGATAGCGGCGAATTAAAAGGACAATCGCTGGCCGACCTGCTGGAGAAATTTCAGGGCGAACTGGTAGGCGAGAAGGTGTACCAGCATTTTGGTAACATTTTCCCTTTACTGGTAAAATTTATTGATGCTAATGATGACCTGAGCGTACAGGTGCACCCTAATGACGAACTGGCTAAAAAACGCCATAACTCGTTTGGTAAAACCGAAATGTGGTACGTAATAGAGGCCGATCCGGGTTCGTCCCTTATCGCTGGGTTTAACCGCGAAATGACCGAAAAAGAATATGTAGATGCTTTAAACAGCGGCCATATAATGGATATCCTGAACAAGGAAGATGTAAAAGCCGGGGATGTTTTCTTTTTACCCGCAGGCCGTGTGCACACTATTGGTAAAGGTTTGCTAATTGCCGAGATTCAGCAAACATCTGATATCACCTATCGTATTTACGATTTTGACCGTGTTGATGATAAAGGCAACAAACGCGAACTGCATACAGAAGAAGCCCTTGCCGCTATCGATTACAAACACTATCCGGAATATAAAACGCTATATACCCCACAAAAGAATGAGGATGTTCATTTGGTGACATGCCCGTACTTTACAACCAATGTGCTTGATTATACCCATGAAGTGGAGAAGGATTATTCAAACTTAGATTCGTTTGTAATATACGTTTGTATTGAAGGCGAATTTACCATTAAGCATAACAGCCTGGCTTACCCTGTTAAAATGGGCGAATGCATACTGTTGCCAAAAACTATTGATAAGGTTGAACTGAAAACCACATCGGGCTTTAAAATATTAGAAAGTTATATTCAGTAATTATAGCTCACTTCGTATATTAAAAAACACCGGCGATGATTTATCAGCCGGTGTTTTTTAATGAGTATTAAAGTAAGTTAGATTTTCTTGGACTGGTTTGGTTCTGCAACGAGTCAAAAATATCTTTCAGATAAATTTTATCAATGGGTTTTAAGAGGTAATCAACAATAAGCGTGTTGTTTTTTCCGCGCTTAATATCCTCCAGATCAATTGACGAACTAATGATATAAATAGGAATGTTTTTGCCCAACTTTAGTTTAATTTCTGCAAAGGCATCAATAAATTCCCAGCCATTCATAACCGGCATATTAATATCTACAAACAAAACATCCGGTAATTGGTTACTATTACGCGGGTCTTTTAAATAATCAATCGCCTCTCTGCCATCGCCAAAGCTCAGCACTTTGTTAAATAAGTTTTTTATTGCTGCTGATTTTTTGAAACCGTAAGTAAAAATATCATCATCATCAACAATTCCTGCAGTCACAATTTTGTTTTCGGTGTTCATTAATTTGGGTGTTTATACCAGCCTTACTGTAAATTTGGTACCAACATTTACAGTGCTATCTACTTGTATAGATCCGCCCAGTGCTTCAACCTGGTTACGGGTAATAAAAAGGCCTATACCTTTTGAATCGGAGTTGCGGTGAAAGGTTTTATACATACCAAAAAGCTGGTCGCCATAGCGGGGCATATCAATTCCAACACCGTTATCTTCAAACAGTAAGTAAACTTCGTTGCCTGCTTTTTGGGTAGAGCAGTTAATAACGGGTTCACGATCGGGGTGTTTGTATTTTAAAGCATTGGTAAGCAGGTTCTGGAAAATACTTTCCATGTACGCCGGTATATAATCAATTTGCGGGCAGTCGGAAAAATCGGTATGTATTTTAGCCCCTGCTGCAACAATATTTGTGCGCAGGGCCGATGCCACATTATTAAAAATGGTGTCAAAATCAATAACCTTTCTTTCCTTGCTAATTTCCGATTGTATTTTAACTATCTCATCTAAATGCCCCACGGTAGAGCTAAGGCTTTCACTAATGGTTTTAATGTGCGAGAATACCTCTGTGCGGTCGTCATTCTGGTTAGATTCCTCAAACAAATTCACCATGAATTTCAGGTTCCCGGCATGCGATCGCAGGTTATGCGAAACAATATAGGCAAAGTTTTGCAGGCGCTTGTTCTGATCGTCAAGCAAGTTAATAGACGATTGCAGGGTAATGCCTTTCTTTTTAATGCTGTCAATATCCTGGAAAACGCCCCTGATAATAGTACATCTGCCAAGATCATCAAGTACAGGTACACCTTTGGCCCTAACCCATATTACATTGTTCCGGGCTGTTCTAAATAAAACTTCAAGCTCGTAGGGTTTACAAAATTTTATAGCTTGTTCAATTGCGTGACTCATTACCGGGCGGTATTGTGGCTCAAAAAAGCTAATAGCTTCTTCAATAGTCATTTTTACGTGGTTGTTTAGCTCAAAAATGTCATAAACCTCTTTAGTAAAAACCAGGTTCATGGTAGCTGTTTCAATTTCCCAGCTTCCAATTTTTGCTATACGGCCAATCTCTGCGCACCTAAACTCATTTTCGGCGGCCTTTATCTCGTTTATTTTAAGGGTATTAATGTTGGTAAGCACACCATATATTACCGGGCCATCTTTAGAATCATGCTTTTGAGTAGTGCTTTCAAACCATTGATAACCGTTTTGTTTGGTAAGCAACCTGATGTGTGCAACCGGCGACTCCCCATGCCTTGGATGATAAGTGGCCTTTAAAAAAGTAGGTTTATCGTGATAATATAAAAGATGTTCAAAAAAATAATTGTAGGAGCATTCAATTTCGCCGGGAACGTAACCTAAGGCAGTATAAAACCCCGATGACCATTTAACATGTTTGGTATCGGTATTATACTCCCAAATGCCTAAATGAATACTATCAATTATACGCGCAAAATGAGCTATGCTTTCGCCAGAAAACTTATGATCTTCAGAAAAACTCATCTTGTACTTTAATCACTATCTTTTTAATCACCCACATGGTAATAAAATGTGTGCCAAAAAGGCAAACAGCTATTAATTACAACCCTGCGTTGTTACAAACTATAAACCGGCCTAAATATTTTATAGGTATTTGATATAATGGTGTTTTTAAAAACCTCCATTTTAATAAAAGCCTATAACGCTGAATATTAAAATATTAATCAACGTAATTAACTTATACGGATACTATGCCGCAGGGTTATGAAATATGGGCGGGTAAAAATAGTATAATATTTATCGAAAATAATATGGTGTATCAAAGAAATATTATTGCTTTGGTGGCAGGGCTTATTTATAGGTGTCTGGGAGCTTATTTTTATCTCTATTATATATTGGAAGGAGCAAAGCAGGATCATACTTCACGTATTTAACAAATCAATGGGTTGAATTTTCACCTCAATAGCTATATTTACCTCTACCAATTACAGGCCATGAAAAACCATTTATCTAAATTTCTTGCAGCAGTTTTAATGCTGTTATCAATAAGCGCGTTCGCGCAAAAGCCACCTGCTGGTAAGGTATGGCCGGTTGCTAAGGCAAATGCATGGTATAAACAGCACAAGTGGATGAGCGGCGCTGATTTTATACCAAGCAACGCTATAAACCAACTGGAAATGTGGCAAGCCCATACCTTTGACCCTGCAACCATTGACCGTGAACTGGGCTATGCCGAAAGTATAGGATTTAACACCATGCGCGTTTTTCTTTACAGCCTTGCCTGGAAACAGGATAAAGCGGGCTTCAAAAAACGTGTAGATCAATATTTAACTATTGCCAATAAGCACCACATACAAACCATGTTTGTGTTTTTTGACGATTGCTGGAACGCGGATGCCAAAGTTGGCTTGCAACCCGCACCCAAACAAGGCGTACATAATTCGGGATGGCTGCAAGACCCGGGCAACAGGCTAAACAATGCAGGCGAAATTGCCATGCTGCAAGCTTATGTAACCGATGTAATGACCACCTTTAAACACGATAAGCGCATTTTACTGTGGGACTTATACAACGAACCGGGCAACTCCAACAAAAAGGAAGCATCTATGGGTTTGCTAACTAAAGTATTTGCATGGGCACGCGCGGTAAACCCCGATCAGCCCATCTCTGTAGGCCTGTGGGATTGGACCTTTGAAAAGCTGAATACCTACCAGGCACTTAACTCGGATATCGTTACCTATCACGATTATACAGAAGAGGCTTCGCACCTGAAAACTATTCAAATGCTTAAAACCCATGGCAGGCCTTTAATATGTACCGAGTATATGGCCCGTACACGCGGCAGCAAATTTGGCAACATAATGCCAATGCTAAAAAAAGAAAATGTGGGCGCCCTAAACTGGGGCTTTGTAATGGGTAAAACCAATACTATTTATGCCTGGGACAACCCGATGCCTGATGGGGGCGAACCAAAAGAATGGTTCCACGATATTTTCCGCAAGGATGGTACGCCTTACAAACCCGAAGAGGTGGAACTGATAAAAAAGCTGAATGGGAAATAGTAGCATAAGGTATCTTTAATGTGTAAGGGCATTTTTTATAGCTTTGCAATACATGATGGCCAGCTTTAAATTATTCGATCTTACCCAAAAAGTTAATTACAAAACCGAAGTTTTAGCCGGCCTTACCGTTGCTATGACAATGATGCCCGAATCATTGTCGTTCGCCATTTTAGCCGGGTTTCCGCCATTGGTGGGTTTATATGCTGCATTTATAATGGGGCTTGTTACATCAATATTTGGTGGCAGGCCGGGTTTAATATCTGGTGGGGCAGGTGCTACCGTTGTGGTGTTAATTGCCCTCATGAAAACAAGCGGTATCGAATATGTTTTTGCCGCGGTGGCGCTGGCCGGTATTATTCAAATTGTAATAGGTTTATTTAAACTGGGGAAGTTGATACGCCTTGTACCACAGCCCGTAATGTATGGTTTTGTAAATGGCCTGGCTGTGATAATTTTTATAGCCCAGCTACAGCAGTTTAAAACAGTAGTTAACGGGCACGAAACATGGCTTACCGGTACACCACTGCTAATAATGGGCGGGTTGGTTACCTTAACTATAGCTATTGTTATACTTTTCCCTAAAATAACCAAAGCCGTTCCGCCTTCGCTGGTAGCCATAATTGTTGTATTTGCAATTGTACTGGGTTTTGGCATTCACACTAAAACCGTAAACGATATAGCATCGGTTAGCGGGGGCTTCCCGCCGTTTCATATACCACGGGTGCCGCTTAATCTGCACACGCTAAACATTATCTTTCCGTATGCTTTAATTATGGCCGCGGTAGGTTTAACAGAAGGTTTGCTTACGTTAAACCTGGTTGATGAAATAACCGCCACAAAAGGTAATGGCAACCGGGAATGTATTGCGCAGGGAAGTGCCAACATCCTCAACGGTTTTTTCTTTGGCATGGGTGGCTGCCCCATGATAGCGCAAACATTAGTGAATTTATCGGCAGGTTCAAGGGCAAGGCTATCCGGTATTATTGCATCCCTAACTATTTTAATGATCATACTTTTTGGCGCCCCGGTTATTGGCCGCCTGCCAATGGCCGCGCTAACAGGGGTAATGATCATGGTGGCATTTGGAACATTTGAATGGATCAGTTTCAGAATCTTTAACAAGATGCCTAAGCAGGATGTGTTTGTAGGGATAGTGGTTGCTGTTATAACCATATTGCTGCATAACCTGGCATTGGCTGTTTTAATTGGTGTAATAATATCTGCCCTGGTTTTTGCCTGGGAGAGTGCTAAGCGCATAAGGGCCCGTAAGTATATAGATGATAATGGCGTTAAACACTATGAAATATATGGCCCGCTGTTTTTTGGATCAGTAACTGCTTTTACCGAAAAGTTTGACGTTGATGCCGACCCGAAAGAAGTTATTATTGATTTTAAAGATAGCCGGATAGCTGACATGTCTGGCATCGAGGCGCTGAATAAACTAACCGATCGGTATCGCAAAGCAGGAAAAAAGCTCCAGCTAAAACACCTGAGTAAAGATTGTATAGTACTTTTAAAAAATGCCGCTGATGTTATAGACGTGAATATTTTGGAAGACCCATGCTACCGCGTTGCAACCGAAAAAGGTTAATTGAATGTAATTTTTGTAGATGAATACAGTTAATTATCGTTTTCAATTATAAATAAATATAAAGTCTATAGGAATTATAGAATTTATATCTACTTTTGTTTCATAATCGTTCTTTAAATATACTTATCCAGAAAGACAGAGGGAAAGGCCCTATGATGTCTTAGCAACCTGTATTAGCTTTATAAGCTTGTGTAAGGTGCTAATTCCTGCTTCGCTACACAGTGGAGACAGATAAGCTGATTTAAAAGAAAAGAGTGTTTCTAAAACATTTCTCTTACCTCGCTTGATATCTTAATTTTTTTCCGGATAGATTTTGAAATTATATTAGCATAGCTTTATAGCTATTAACAATATTTAACCTTAAAATATACAATCATGAGTTTACGAATCGGCGACGACGCCCCAAACTTTAAAGCACAAACATCGCAAGGCGAGATTGATTTTTACGAATACCTTGGCGATAGCTGGGGCGTGCTATTTTCGCACCCGGCAGATTACACCCCCGTTTGCACTACCGAATTGGGAAAAACGGCATCGTTAAAAGATGAGTTTGACAAACGTAATGTAAAGGTGATAGCCCTTAGTACAGATAATGTAGAATCGCATAAAGGCTGGATAAACGACATTAACGAAACCCAGGGCGTTGAAGTTAACTTCCCTATAATTGGCGACGAAAGCCGCGAGATCTCACTGGCTTATGATATGATCCATCCTAATGCATCGTTAACTGCAACAGTACGCTCGTTGTTCGTCATCGGCCCCGATAAAAAAATAAAGCTGATCATCAGCTACCCGGCATCAACAGGAAGAAATTTCCAGGAGATATTGAGGGTGATAGATTCGTTACAGCTAACCGCTTACCACAGTGTTGCCACCCCGGCCGATTGGAAAGACGGCGAAGATGTAGTGGTACTGCCATCAATTAAATCAGAAGATATCCCTGCAAAATTCCCTAAAGGGTTTACCGAGGTAAGGTCTTACTTAAGAACTACACCACAGCCTAATAAATAAGGCTGTGTATAAAGTCGCGTGGCCGAGAGGATAGGTGAGGGTCTGCAAAACCTTTGACGGTAGTTCGAATCTACCCGCGACGTCAAAAACTGACTGACTAATAACTGAAAACTGCGACGGGTGAAAGCCTGTCGTTTTTTTTGTGACCAATTTTTTGACATGTATTACCGCTTGGACGTTACAATTATTGTTGTTAGATTGCATAACTAAAAAATTAGTTATGGTATTTTGCTACAATGCGCCTAAGTTAAAATTGCTGTTTTTGATTTGCCTGGTTTGCTGCATAAATAAAGGATTTTGCAAAGCAAAGGTGAGTGTGGAATTTATTACACCGGGCCCCGCGCAATTGGTTGAGGTAGATATGCCGATAGGCAATGATTTTAGTTTTGATAACCCTACCTATTATACCGTTGCAAATGGCAAATTTAACTTTGAAGTTTATGTAACCAGGGCAACACTTTTACAAATAAAAACCAGTTTTAAAAGGATATTTTTGGTAGTTGGCCCTGCCGATAATATCAAAATTAAAATATTACAAACGTTTGATAAGTATAAAGTTTTAAGTTTTGAAGGGGCAAATGCCGACGGTCAATATTGGTATAACGTTTATAATGACCAGCCGCTTGCCAATCGTATCGGTCATACGGAACTGTTCGCTGCCTTATCTGCAGAAAGCAAGGACATCGGCCTTGAAAAGTTGGGAAAATTTGTTGGTAGGCAAACCCGGCCGCTTACCGCATTATATAAGCAAGGCAAAATAAACAGACAATTTTATACGATTGTAAAAAACGAGATAAGAGCCATGCACGCCATATTTGCAATTGAGCGTATCAAGAACCTGCAGAACAAAATATCAGATAGGAACGACATACAAAAATATCAGGTTATGGTAAACGCCCTATTGGCTTTTGCAGGCCCAAATAATGTAGAGAATGTGCATGGCATGTTCAGCCAAAGCTTTTTGAAGGATTACTATGATACGCTTGCTAAAAGTAAAGGGAAAGAAACTTCGCGGGAATGGGGCCCATACTATGCTTATACTTTAGCGCCTGATAGCATACAGATGCACTTGCTTGGAAGTACACTTGTATTTGCAAAAATGGTTGGCACAAGTGAGTTTGATTCTAAAAAAGCATACGGTTTATATAAAAAGGAATTTCCACCCAATGCTTATACCAATTTTTTAGATACTGTTAATTCAAAAAAGCAGCTAAATAAACCAACGGGTAAAATCAGGTTAGATACCGCAACCAATTACAAAACGTTTGCCGATGTGCAGCGGCATTACAATGGGCGGGCAGTTTATATCGACTTGTGGGCATCATGGTGCATGCCTTGCCGCGGAGAGTTTCCGCATTACAAAAGTTTATGGCCTATATTCAGAAAAAAGAACATTACCCCTGTATATATTTCAATTGACCGCCCAGCTGCAAAAAAGGTGTGGCAAACACTCATCAATTTTAATCATTTGGAGGGGGACCATATTTTAGTGAATAAAAGTTTAATGAAGGATATCGCAGCAACCATTTATAAAAATGGGGATGTTTCCATCCCAAGGTATATCCTTATTGATAAAAACGGGCGGGTGATCAGCTGGGATGCGCCCCGGCCAAGCGACTCCGGAATATTACAAATGCTTGCTAAAATGTAAAATTGTGCGTTTGTATAGTAGAGGTTAAAACACTATCGCTCATAATTTGCTTGTATATTTACATATGAGCAACGCAACCAACTCCAACTGGCCAAAACTGGATTACCATTACCTGAAAGATACCATTGCCACGGTACACATGTGGACACAGATGATCGGTAAGGTGCGCCTCAAAAAAATGCCCTGGATAAATCACTCCTGGCAGGTTACCTTGTATGTAAGTGCAACCGGGTTAACCACCGGCAGCGTTCCATACAATCGTGGTGTTTTCCAGATCGATCTTGATTTTATAAACCATCAGTTACATATTACCACCAGCACAGGCGAAAAGGTCACGTCGGCTTTAGGTGCCGAAACCATAGCGGCTTTTTATACAGAGTTACTTGATAATTTAAGGGCAGCCAGGGTAGATGTAGAGATTTATGCCGTGCCTAACGAAGTTGATCCGGCCATACCTTTTGAAGAAAATACTACGCCCTGTACTTATAACGCCGATGCAATGCATACCATTTGGCAGGCGCTAATTAGGATCCATAATGTATTTACAGATTTTAGGGCTGGCTTTTTAGGTAAGTGCAGCCCGGTACATTTCTTTTGGGGCGCGTTTGATCTGGCGGTTACCCGTTTCAGTGGCAGGCTGGCGCCAAAGCATCCCGGCGGTGCGCCAAATATACCTATAGAAGTAATGCAGGAAGCCTACTCGCACGAGGTTAGTTCATGCGGTTTTTGGCCGGGCAGCGAAGCCTTTCCGCAGCCAGCGTTTTATTCCTACTGTTACCCCACACCCGATGATTATGGCAAACAGCAGGTAAGCCCGCCCGAAGCATTTTACAGCAAGGAAATGGGCGAGTATTTTTTAACGTACGAAGTTGTTCAGCAGTCAGCTGACCCGGAAGGGGTTTTAATGCAATTTTTGCAATCTACCTATGATGCCGCCGCGAAAACGGGCAATTGGGATAAGGGTTTAGAAAGTGATCTGCAAGGGTTGAAGGAATCCTAAAGTGTAGTTGCCCGGCTCTATTCAGAAATAACACTTTACTTTCCACCCAATTGGCAATAATAATTGATCTGTTTTTTATAAAAAGCACATTTTAAGTGAAATAATAGTTTAGAAGTGCAATAAACCATAGCAGCAAAGGAGGTGTCAAAGAAAGCAGAATCTAAACCATTCGCATATGAAAATTCTGAACCTTCAAATAAAAAAGCTGTTACTTACCGCTTCGCTGATATTTGTCACTTTCTTAGGGCATAGTCAAAACATCACCTACACGAAAGATTCCTCCGGAAATATAGTTGGAGAGGACAAACACGGATTTAAAAAGATTTATAAAAAGGATGTTTCCGGCAATACAATTGTAGAAGATGAAAGGGGGCGATACATCACTACCCTTACTAAAGATTTTTTTGGAAATGATGTGGAAGAATATGGCGACGGGCGAAAAAGGGTTTACGAAAAGAACATATTTGGCGATACGATTATAAAGGATGAGCGTGGAACAACTATCGCGACTATTAAAACGGATATTTTTGGAAGTGATATAGTAACATATGCCGGGGGAAGAAAAAGGATCTATAAAAAAAATATCTTCGGCGATAAGGTTGTAGAAGATGAATCAGGAAAAACTATAGTTACCTATAAAAAAGATATTTTTGGAAACGATGTTGAAGAATATGGCAATGGAAAAAAAAGAGTTTATGGAAAGGATATTTTTGGAAATGCAGTTGTAAAGGACGAATCAGGAAAGACTATAGTCACGTATAAAAAAGACATTTTTGGAAACGATGTTGAAGAGTACGGCAACGGAAAAAAAAGGGTTTATGGGAAGGACATCTTTGGCGATACGTTTGTAAAGGACGAAAACGGCGCAACTATCGCGACCATTAAGAAGGATATTTTTGGGAATTATGTAGAGACAGATGCCAAAGGAAGAAAAAGGATCTATAAAAAAGATATCCTGGGGAATACAGTTGTAGAAGATGAATCAGGAAAAACGATCGCCACCTATAAGAAAGATATTTTTGGGGATATCATTTTTGAAGACCATTGATCTAAGGCATCCCCGCAGGGTAACGGCGAGAGATATTACAAAGAAAAAGTCCTCTCTTTTGGCGACGTTTTAGGCGAAGCCACCTTTTGTACGCACCAGGTAGTCATGCATCTTAAATTTTGAACATTGGTAGTTTTTATCGGCTCAAAAAGTTCGCCGCCTAATACCGAGGTATATTCCATTAATATTTGTTCGTTCACCAGGAAACGTTCAGAGCCATCGGGCAGGGCGTAGCGGCTATTACCCAGTGGAGTAACCAGGTTTTCAATGCCAATGTCTGATGCCAGGCGGGCAAACAGATAGCCGCCGGGCTTTAATACGCGCCACATAGATCGCAGCATAGCATCAAAGTGGTTACTGTCATTAGCGAAATGCAATACCGCGCTGCAAATAGCAAGGTCGAATGTTTCATCATTAAAAGGCAGGTTCTCTGCTTTGCATACAGTGAAATTTTCTGACCGGTTATCCTGTGTTAATGTCTTTGCAAGCGATTTTACCTGTGCAATAGCATCCGGATTTGGATCTATGCCGTAAACGTCATGATCGTTTTGCAGAAAATATATCAAATTACGCCCGCCGCCACAGCCAACGTCGAGTACTTTTTTGCATCCGTTAAAGCGGCCTTTCAGTAATTGGTCAAACAGGTAAATATCAATATTACCGTAAAGCTGTTGCAAGTTATTTGTCATGTGCTATTATATGATTATGGGGTAAGGTAAGCCTCACCCCAACCCTCTCCAATGGAGAGGGAGCTTAAATGTATGATCCTCACCTAGTCCTCTCCTTTGGAGAGGATTAGGTGAGGCTTATTTCTTTTTAGCGATCACCGCTGTTGCCTCTATCTCTATTAAAATATCATCTCTAAAAAGGTTACTTACCTCAACAAGCGTACTTGCAGGCGGTGTTTTAGTGTTAATGTATTTGTCTCTTACATCGCGCACCTGCTGTATTTTTGAAACATCTTTTAAATAGTACGTTAGTTTTACAACATTGTTCATGTTGCCGCCCGCGTCCTCAATAATACGTTTAATGTTGGCGAAAACCTGTTCGGTTTGTTTAACTATATCACCCTTACCAATCAAATCGCCGCTTTCATTTAAAGCTACCTGCCCTGATAGGATGATCATTTTAAAATGAGACAAAAATATTTCTTCATGCTGATGGGTTTTGTTGTATGCAATGTAACAATATTGCCACGTGTTTTAAAAACAAGTATTGATGCAAGATGGCTGTAATGTTTTTTAATTTAATATTTATATTATTGTGTACCGATAACACATTAACGGCAGGTATTATCTCACAAACCTAAGTACCCATATCAAATTGTTTAAATTAAAATTCATATTACTACTGTCATGCTGCTGCATGCTCAGCAGTTACGTATCCGCGCAAAAAAAGAACGTCAATTACAAATATCACATTAAGCGGGCGGCATTGCCTATAAAAATTGATGGTTTACTGGATGAAGCTGATTGGTTAAGCGCCGATACGGCGGGCAATTTCTTTATGGTTTTGCCAATGGATACCAGCCTTGCCAGGGTGCGTACGGTTGTGCGCATGGCTTATGATAACGATAATTTTTATATATCAGCGGTTTGCTACACGCCAACAGCAGGCTACATGGTAGAATCGTTAAAGCGCGATTTTAACTTTGTAAAGAACGACAACTTCATTTTTTTTATGGATCCGTTTGATGCCCGTACCGATGGTTTTAGCTTTGGCGCCAATGCGGCAGGGGCGCAATGGGATGGTACTATGTACGAGGGTGGTAAGGTAGATCTGAGCTGGGATAACAAATGGTTTTCGTCGGTAAAAAATTATTCAGATAAATGGGTTTTTGAGGCGGCTATCCCTTTCAAAAGTATCCGTTATAAAAAAGGCATTAAAGAGTGGGGGATAAATTTTAGCAGGAATGATCTGGTTACAACCGAAAAATCGAGCTGGGCGCCGGTACCAAGGCAATTCCCAACAGCCTCACTGGCTTATACCGGTACAATTGTATGGGACGAAGCGCCGCCTGTAGCTACCCATAACATATCTATTATACCCTATGCTTTAGGGGGTGTCACTAAAGATTTTGAGAATAACAAATCGGCCGTTTGGCGTAAGGATATTGGGGGCGATGTAAAGGTAGGCCTCACCTCATCCCTCAATCTGGATATGACGGTTAACCCCGATTTTTCGCAGGTAGATGTAGATCAGCAGGTGATAAACCTGAACAGGTATGAACTATTCTTCCCCGAGAAGAGACAGTTTTTCCTGGAGAACGGCGACCTGTTCGCCAATTTTGGTTATGCCGATATCCGGCCATTCTTTTCGCGCAGGATAGGGTTGAACGCACCCATACGTGCCGGCGCACGGCTTACCGGTAAAATAGATAAAGACTGGCGGGTAGGCGTAATGGATATACAAACAGGCCAATCGGGTTCGGCTAATTTGCCGGGGCAAAACTTTGGGATAGTTACGCTGCAGAGGCGGGTGTTCTCGCGGTCAAATATTGGTTTCATGTTTGTTAATAAGGACGGGACAGGCAGCGCGCCCATGCCGGGCAGTACCGCTAACGACTATAACCGTAATGTGGGAGCAGAGTTTAACCTTGCATCATCAAACAACTTGCTAACGGGAAAATTGCTGGGGCTAAAATCATTTACCCCGGGTGTAAAAGGCCGCGATTTTGTAGAGGCCGCCAACCTGCAATACTTTAGCAAATACTGGACATTTGCTATGCAGCAGCAATATGTAGGGAAAAATTACAATGCCGAGGCCGGTTATGTGCCCCGCACCGGTTACAACAAACTGAACCCACTAATACAGCATAATTTTTTCCCTAAAAGCGGCTTAATATTATCGCACGGAGTGCAGGCGAGCGGGATCTACTTTTTTGATGAGGGCTTTAAACCAACAGATAACGAAACCATTTTAAGTTACCTTATCACCTTCCGTAACCGCAGCACCTTAACTTTTTCGGGTTTAGATGATTATGTGAAACTGCTGCGCCCGTTCGACCCAACAAACACCGGCAAACCAATGCTGCCAACAGGTTTCGAGAATCATTGGAACACTATAGACGTACAGTATGCTTCAAAGCCGCAAAGTGTTTTTACCTATCTGTTTGAGGTTGCCCGCGGCGGTTACTATGACAACGGCACTAAAACTACGCTGATTGGGCAGTTAGGTTACCGCTTTCAACCCTATGTAAATTTAGTACTGAATACATCGTATAATGACCTGCAATTGCCGCAGCCGTATGGCCGTAATAAATTCTGGTTAATTGGCCCGCGGGCCGATGTTACGTTTACCAACACCTTGTATTTTACCACCTACGTGCAATACAACGAGCAGGCCCGCAACATGAACATCAACAGCAGGCTGCAGTGGCGCTATAAACCCGCTTCAGATTTGTTTATTGTTTATGGTGATAACTCTATCCCGTCGCCGTTTATGGTTAAGAACAGGCAGTTAACAATAAAGTGGACCTATTGGTGGAATATATAAGTGATAAGGATTGTTAGGTTTAAACACTACAATGTTAATTTAAAGATATCTCACAGCTATAATCTGCAAAATTTGCTATTTTTGCAGCATCAGGTAATTGATACTCTCCTATGGTGTAACGGTAGCACTTCTGATTCTGGTTCAGACAATTGAGGTTCGAATCCTTGTGGGAGAACAAAATGGCTTTAGCATACCGCTAAGGCCATTTTTATTTAGGCGATTTTTTACCTAAAAGTGGGTTGTAATCAATAAAAGGAAGATTTTTTACTATTGAAAAGCAATTATTGCATCTTAAATAGGTAGTTTATGCTAAATTTATATCCAATGGATAAATTACAAGCCGCTATTGAGCAATTCGACGACTACAACAAAACAGATCCGCATGTTTTTACCTGGGATGGCATAACCTATCCGCAGGAATATTTTTTAGCGTTAAAATTGCATGAATGGGTATTAAAACTGGCACCTGCTGCAAGCGAAGAGCTGTTGCTGGCTTCCCGGTGTCAGCATATAGGTCGGTGGGAAATTCCGCGCGACCAGTATCCCGAGGGAAGGGAGGCTTATTTACAATGGCGTAAAGATCTGGCTAAATATCACGCTGAAGTTGCTACAAGTATTTTAAAGGATGTTGGATACGAGGAAGAGCAAATTGAAAGGGTAAGGCAGATAATTTTAAAACAAAAAATTAAGGTCGATGCCGAAGTACAGGTTATGGAAAATGCATTATGCCTGGTATTTCTTCAGTTTCAATACGAAGATTTTTATCCAAAGCATGAGCCCGAAAAATTGATCAATATCCTTAAAAGGTCGTTGTTAAAAATGGACGCGCATGGGCATAAGTTTGCTTTATCATTAAGCTACTCTACCGAAGGCTTACACTATATCAATGAAGCTTTAAAGCTGATAAATAAGGTAAATTAAGCGGGAAGCTTAATTAGCGGCCACCATGTGTTTAAGCGCATAAGTTTCTTCCCTTATAAGCGATAATAAATTGTTGGAATCACCTTGCGGGTAGGGTTGAGGCGTGTGGATAGACTTACCGATGCTGACACGCAATGTCATCCCTTTTTTGTTGAACAAAGCGGCAGGCAGCATTGCCGTTTGCAGGGCAGGGTGAATAAAACGCAGCAAACTAAATCCAATACCATTGTTGCCATGAAAATATACGGGTAATACAGGAACGCCTGCTTTAGCAATTATTTTACCTACAACCGGGTGCCATTCCTTGTCGGCAATTTTTTTTGTTTTAAAATTAAAGGCAGAAACTTCGCCTGCCGGAAATATTGCTACCGGTGTACCTGTGCGTAACTTGCAAAGTGTTGTTTTTAATCCGCTGATGCTGGATGCATCTTTAATTGTTTCAAAAGGGTTTACGGCTATAATATAGTTTGCCAGATTGGGCACCCGTTTTAATAAAAAGTTGCCCATAAACAACGTATCGGGCCGGCTGGACACTAAAAGATTAAGTAAAGCCAGCGACTCAATTGCACCATAGGGATGATTTGCAACAACAATAAAAGCACCTGATTGGGGGATATTAGCAAGGTCATCCGCATCAATTTCAATAGTGATGCCTAAATAATCGAGCACATATTTGGTAAAGGCAACACCTTCCAGATCGCCTGCCTGCTGCATCATTTTGTTAAAGGCATCTATCTTCATCAGCCTCATCAACAGCGAAGCCAACCCCGGGAAGTTAGCAGTACCTGTAGCCTTTATCACATCACTCTTGCTGATCACTGCCATTTGGCAAAGGTAGGCGTGCCATATAAAATTATCTCTCTATTTGCATTAACCTTTAGCTCATTTGTTATCAGGAGCTACTTCACAAAAGTTTTATTACAGAAGGCAGTATTCAACACTATCCAGTGCTTGTTTAAAATCTTCCAGCAGGTCTTCGCGGTCTTCAATACCTACCGATATGCGGATCATACCTTCGGGAATGCCCATTTCTGCACGTCTTTCGGCACCAAGCTCAAAAAATATGGTTTGCGCCACAGGTATGGCCAGTGTGCGGGTATCGCCCAAATTGCTGCTTTTAATAACAACCTGCAGGCGGTTTAAAAAAGCGAACACATCTACATCATCTTTCAATGCAAAGCTCATTAACCCACCGTGGTAACGGAACAAGGCTTTTGATAATTCGTGCTGCGGGTGATCTTTTAAACCCGGGTAGTAAACTTTGCTCACTAACGGGTGTCCCTGCAGATATTCAGCTAATGCACCGGCGTTACCGCATGAGCGCTCCATTCTAAGCGCCAGTGTTTCGGCACCTACCGATATGCTGTGTGCTGCTTCGGGGGCTAATGTGCCGCCGCCATCGCGCAGACCGCGTTTCCTTATTTGGGTAATGCCTAAAAGTTCGGGTTTTATTTGTGTGCGTAATACAGATGCAATGCCGGGGTAGTTTTCCCAGTTATATAAACCGGTATCGGTTACACTGCCGCCAAGCGCGTTGCCGTGGCCGCCAATATATTTAGTTAACGAATTTATAACAAGCGATGCCTTAACCGTTACCGGCTGAAAAATATACGGCGATGTCATGGTATTATCCACCACATATATTAACCCTTTCTCTTCGCAAAGGTCTCCAATTGCCCCAAGGTCGGCAATTTGGGTAGCAGGGTTAGCAATGGTTTCTACCAGTACCATGCAGGTATTTGGTTTACATGCGTCTCTAACATTATCTACAGATGTAGCATCAACAAAAGAAATATCAAGCCCTATCTCGGTAAAAGTTTGCAGTATACTGCGTGTATTACCGAATAGGTACGAACTTGCAATAATGTGGCTCCCTTCTTTTACCAGCGCGAACACAGTAGCCATAATAGCTGCCATACCGGTAGAAAAACTTACCGACGCCAGGCCATTTTCCATCATGGTGATCTTGCTTTCCAAAGCTGCAGTAGTAGGGTTGCCCTGCCTGGAGTATGCAAAACCCTTTGTTTTATTCTGAAATACATTCACAAGGTCCTGCACATCATCAAAACCCCAGGTTACCGCGGTATGTATGGGTTGATGCAAGGCGCCAAACTCCGGTTTGCGTAAGCGGTCGGCATGTAACAGGGTGGTTGTGAATCCTTTTTGTTTAGTCATGATAGATACAAAAGATAATAATTCGCAATTATAGCCATCTAAGAGTGAAAAACAAAGCGAATGCATATATCAGTACAAAAGTTTAGGTTTGTATTACAAACCGTATGCACTTAAGCTTTTCAACCATTATTGAAATATTGGGCACTATTGCCTTCACCATATCGGGCGCTTTTTCGGCTATGCAGAAAAGGCTCGACCTGTTTGGCGTGCTCATATTGGGGTTTGTTACAGCAATAGGCGGCGGTACTTTACGCGATGTGCTTATAGGCAACACACCCGTATCGTGGATGCGCGATGTAAGCACACCATTGATCATCCTAACTACCGCCGCACTCACCATTTTATTTAAAAAACTTGTCAAAAACCTTAAAGTTACCCTGTTTCTTTTTGATGGCCTTGGCCTGGGCTTGTTCACGGTAATAGGTGTTCAGAAAGGACTTGATGCTGACCTTAACCCGGGTGTTTGTATCGCGTTAGGCACTATTACCGGTTGCTTTGGTGGTGTGCTGCGCGATATGCTGCTTAACCATATCCCCGTACTATTCCATAAGGAAATATACGCTACTGCCTGTATTGCAGGTGGTGTTTGTTATATCTTCTCCCTGCAGTTTATGGAGCAGCAAGTAGCCGAAGCTATATCTGTTGTGCTTATCTGTACCATCCGGATACTGGCCGTGCGCAATAACTGGCGGCTGCCTACGGTGTAAACAAAAAGAGCAAGGAACGTATCTTCCCCGCTCTTTATAACACACATTGTATTAGTTTAAATTAAGCACCTGCGGGCCAAATTCTTCAAAAAATATATCCCGGGTATCAATGCCAAGCTGTTTAAGATCATTAAACTGTTTTTGGATAAATACCGAAGGGCCACATATAAAATAACGGGTTCCCGGCTGGTGAGGCAGGTTGCTTATCTGGTTGATATCTAAGAACCCTTCATATATGCCCTCTTCAATATCATGCGGGGTAGGAGTGTTATAAAATATGTGCTGAGCTATATTATTGTTCGAATTAACTAATTGGGCAAGGTCATCCTTAAAAGCATGTACACTTTGATTACGGCAACCATGCAGCCAGGTAATAGCATGTTTTGTTTGTTGCTGGTTAAGATGATGTACCATGCTCATAAATGGTGTTAAGCCTACGCCGCCGCTAATAAACATTACGGGTGCATTCAAATCATCGGGTAGGGTAAAGCTGCCCGCGGGTGCGGTTAGTTCTACTAACGCTCCCTCATTAACATCGTTATGCAGTTGGTTACTTATCATGCCATTAATATCAACAGTAGCGCCGGTTTCGCGTTTTACAGATATCCGGTAGTAGTTCTCATCTGGTGCGCTTGATATGCTGTACTGCCTTATTTGAGCCATTCCCAGGTCGGGTAAAAATAACTTTATACTGATGTATTGCCCGGGTTTATGCAAAGGCACTTTGCCACCATCGGCAGGGTATAAATAAAAAGAGCAGATCTCTGCAGATTCAATCTCCTTACGTTCTAATTTGAATAAGCGCCACCCGGTCCATCCGTTCGGTTTATCGGTTTGGTTTTGATACAGATGGGCTTCATACCCGCTCATTAATTTGGCTAATTGATTGTAGGCGACTGTCCAGGCATCAAGTATGTCGGCAGTGGCGGCCTCGCCAAGTACCTCGGCAATTGATGCAATAAGGTGTTGGCCTACAATTGAATAATGTTCGGGCCTTATATCAATACTGGTATGCTTATGGCCTATGCGGTCAACCACTGGCATTAATACCGATGGGTTGGAAATGTTTTCGGCATAAGCTAAAACGGCCATAGCTAATGCTGTTTGTTGTTTCCCGGTTTGCTGGTTAGCCATGTTAAACATGTTTTTTAGCTCGGGATTATGTTTAAACATGCGCCCATAAAAATGTGTAGTTAGCAATACGCCATGTTCTTTTAAAATAGGGACGGTAGCCAGGATGATGTTTTTTTGATCGGTTGTCATAATAAATATATTAATACCTTTTTATCTTAAATAAAATCAAATGTTTTATTATTCGGTTTGTTATCGGCAACAAATCTAACTGATAAAATAATAAAAGACAAAAGTATCTTCTATTATTTATTATATTTGTTTCATTAAGTTATGGCGATTTTTTCAAAAACATGTGAATACGCAATTAGGGCGGTGTTTTATATAGCACATAAAACAGCAAATGGCGGCAGGGTGGGCATTAAAGATATTGCAACAGGTATTGTTTCGCCCGAATTGTACCTGGCTAAGATATTGCAGGATTTGAGCAGGAAAGGATTAATAAGTTCTTATAAAGGCCCTAACGGAGGTTTTTTTATTGAACCAACATCGCTAAGCAAACCACTAAGCGAAATTGTAGAAGCGGTAGATGGCGATAGCCTGTTTTACGGTTGTGCCCTGGGGCTTAAACAATGCTCTGAAGTAAACCCCTGCCCCTTGCATAATGATTTTAAGGCTATAAGGGATAAAATACATTTATTATTAAATACAACAACTGTAGGCGAGTTTAACAATGAGCTAATGAACGGACTGTTTTCTCTGAAAAAATAACCCATCATAACGAGTGTAGCGGACGTTTTTGTTACTGCTGACACAATCGCCGGCAGAAATCCAACCTTTTAAAAGGATTTCTTAACTTCGCAGCACATTTACATTCTGCCCCAAATGAAGAAATTATTATTACTGATACCTGTATTGTTTGCCCTGTCGTGTAAGCAAAAACCAGCCGATACGGTTGAGGGTAAAAAACTAAACAAACTTGCGCAGGACTATGTAACGCTTGGCCTCACCATTGGCCAATACGATAGCGATTTTGTTGATGCCTATTATGGGCCCGACTCGCTAAAGCCTAAAGAAATTACTGATAAAACTTTCCCGAGGGATAGCCTGTTGGCCAACATAAACAGTTTAATGAACGATGTAAAGCTGATAGCTGATGGTTCGGATCTTGATTCAAATAAAATACGGGCAAACTGGATGTATAACCAGCTGATAGCATTTGGCAGACGTGTTAGGATCTACGCCGGCGAATACCGTTCGTTCGATGAAGAATCGAGAGAGCTATTTGGCGTTGCCGCGCCTTCCTATGCCGAAGAATTTTTTAAGGCAGATATAGATAAACTGGATAGCCTGTTGCCGGGGAAAGGAAACGTTAACGATAGGTTTCAGAAACTGGCTAATAAATTCGTTATCCCTAAAGATAAGCTGGATGCGGTAATGAAAGCCGCCATTGCCGAAGCCCGCAAACGTACGCTTACCCACTACAAATTACCCACCGGCGAAAACTTTACACTGGAATACGTAACCGATAAACCATGGAACGGCTATAACTGGTACAAGGGCAAATATCAAAGTACAGTGCAAATAAATACCGATATCAAAATATTTATAGACCGCGCCATTGATGTAGGCAGCCACGAAAGCTACCCCGGCCATCATGTGTACAATATGCTGCTGGAGAAAAACCTGTATCATGACAGGGGATGGGTAGAAATTTCGCTTTATCCGTTGTTTAGTCCGCAATCGTTAATTGCCGAAGGGAGCGCTAATTATGGGATAGAAGTTGCTTTCCCGGGAGATGATAAGGTGAAGTTTGCTAAAAATGTATTGCTGCCCCTTGCAGGTTTAGATACCGCGGGCATCGATATCTATTTTAAAGCGCTTGCTATAAAAGGCCAGTTAAATTATGCCCGTAACGAGGCTGCCCGTGGTTTAATAAACGATACCATGAGCCAGAGCAAAGCCCGGAGTTATCTGAAAAAATACTGCTTAATGAACGACGAAACAGCCGATAAATCTATCAGCTTTATTAAAAAATACCGCAGCTATGTTATCAATTACAATTACGGACAAGACCTGGTTAAAAACTATATTGAGCGTAACGGCGGCACAGCCAAAGCACCAGAAAAGCGCTGGGAACTATTGGGCCACCTGTTAAGCAACCCTGTTAATCCTGCAGATCTGGTGAAGAAATAAACGTATTAGAAGTCGCCGCTTGAGCCACCACCGCCGCCGGTACCACCGCCAAAGCGCTGGGTTGGTAGGTTTGCCGCGGGGGGTAAATGTGATGTAGTTTCACCGATTACAAGTCCTTCAATATTAAGGCTGTCAAGCGTACCGGTCTCATCAGGTTCGGCATAGGTGAAGCCAATACGTGGTATTTTTAGGTATTTAATGATAGTGTACGATAGTGCCAGTAAGATCATCCCCGATAGGGTAAGCATGATCTCGATAGGTAATAAATGGTAATAGTTTCTGAAAGTCGCAACCGATACGGCTGCTAAAATCATACCTATCCGCAAGAACATGGTATTCTTTTTTTTGATGCCGATGAATACATACACCACCGGAAGCAATATGGTCCACAACCAAAAAATGTAGCCAAATGGTATAGTGGTATGCGAATCGTCCAAGCCGTTTAAAGCGTTATTTAACCTGTTAACCACAAAATAATTACCTGCGGCGTAAAGGGTGATCAAGCTAATTATCTTGGCGATGATAAGGCAATTTGTGTAATTAACAGATGCTTTATTGCTGCTTATCCTGTTAAAGAAAAAATAAGCGCCGCCTGCTGCCATCATCATTATAAAAGGCATGGTAGCCAACCCAAATTGCCCGGCTTTTGCCCAGGCAAAATATACAAATGCAAAAAAGGCGATACAGCTTGCAGCTGTGGTAACAACATCGGCAAAGCGGAAGGTTAGCAATGTACACAATATGCATATAAGCGCTGCACATAACAAGGTATCAACCGAGTTTAAGTGCATGTCAATAATAAGCCAGATGCACCCACCCGCAAATAAGCATGCTGAGTAATACAGCAAAGCATTATCCACCCCCGAGTGGAAGTAATGCCTTTCACGCATAAGATACTCTAACGCTGCATAACACACAATCCCCAAAAAAATGGGCCAGCCCGGCGAATCAACCAAATGTGTACTTAAACCAAGCAAGCTTAAGAGCCCAGTAGCAAACAAAGCAATTATTAAGGTGAGGATAAATAAACCCACCCTGACTATGATCCCCGGTATGTAAAAGCCTACAGGATGCGCTGTTTTAATATTATCAAACTCCGCGGTGGTAATGCGGTTCGCTTGCTGGTCGGCTTTTAGCAAATCTACTATATGCAGGTTATTTAACCACTCTTTGTTATATATGATCATGCTGCTTTAAGTTTTTTGTTGATGTTGATGATCAAAAATATCAGCCCTATTGCCGATAATATAAAGCCCAGGAATAACAATTCGGCGCCACCGGTAGAGTTTGCCATGAAATACATTACTCTGAACATTAGGCAGCAGGAAGCGAAGTAGCTGTATAAAATGGTAAGCAGTATAAAATAAAACGACTTCTCTTTATAAGCATCGCGGTACACGTAAACAGCTAAAGCAAAAATCACAGCCATCCATAAAATGTAATAAGGGCTATCGTAATACTCAAAGTAACCGGCCAGTAATGATATAAATGCAACATGCACACCATAGTGGTGGTAACTGAATTTAAAATGCTTTTTTATATCGAAGCGTTGGGTTAGGTAAGCGGCCACAAGCAGCATCGCGCCAAAAAGCACATAGGTGAAAATGATCTCTTTGTTATTGAAAGTGCCGTAAGCCAGCAGTTTTTTTGGGGTAACCGATACACCCATCCACAAAGCCAAACTGGCAATAGCCATGCTTAAGATGCCTAAATGATCAAAGTAATAAGCGATGAAGAACAGGGCCAGCATAGGTATAAAAGTTGCCATGCCATAGTTTAACCCAAATACTTGATACTGAAACTGCAGGTAGCCAACAAAGGTTACCATGCTGATGCTTCCAAGTAACAAAATATAATCGAACCCGGTATTGGGCGATTTTACCTTGCCCCAGCTAAACGGATGTTTGTGTTTAAAACAATAAGCAAAACAACCAATACATACCAGCGCAATAAACGCCAGGATAGCCTGATGGCCAATGGTATCAATGTTTTTATAAACCAATATACCCAGGCCGCCCGATAACAACATTACGCCCAGGTAAAGCAAGGTCTTTAATTCCCAATGAACGGAGAATAATTGGTGAAGGTGCTTCTGCCGGATCTTTTCTAACGAGCTATCGCTGATATAACCCTCGGCATGAAGTTTATTGTAAATTTCGGGTTCCAATGTTATTGATGTAAGGGTTTAAAGCTTTATAAAGATAACAAAGTATCTGGCCCCATCAATAAAAAGGGCTAAGCCTTATTTAATGCTTAGCCCCCTATTTAAAATTAAGTTAAAAACTTACAGTTTTTTTATCTCGACACGGCGATTAAGCGCACGGCCTTCTTCGGTTGCATTAGAAGTAATAGGTTTTGATTCGCCATAACCTTTAATATCCAAGTTGGAACCGCTTACACCGGTGTTAACCAAATAGGTTTTTACCGCGTTTGCACGCTCAACAGATAGCGACATGTTATGCTCGTCGGTACCTTCGGCAGATGAATTTCCGTTTAGTACAAATTTAACGGAGGCATCTTTCTTCATTTCGGCAGCAGCCTTGTCTAAAGCAGGGTAAGCATCGGTTTTTAATATGCCCGAGTTAAACTCAAATTGAATGTTACTGAAATTATAATCTGGTTTTTCAACAACAGGCGCAGGTGCTGGTTTTTCAACAGGTGCAGGTGCTGGTTGTGGCGCAGGTTCGGGTTGGGTTTCTGCAACCGGTGGTGTTTGTTTAACAATTGGCTTTTTTGATTTACAAGCCGGCAGTACAACTACAGCTAATATAATAACAAGTGGTAAATAAAATGATCTTAAAAACTTCATAGTTTAAGTGTTTGATTAAGTATGGAAAACGTTTAGGGTTACCCGATATTGTAAATATATAAATTTAGCTAAAGGTAAAGCTCATTTATGTGCGGGCAATCCGGCTATGTAATTCAAACTAAAATTTTTACATCTTACCGATAATAATTGTACTTTAGATATGACTTGAACCTAATCCCACTGTATGGAAATTATATATGTAGTGCTTTTACTGGTGATCATTTATTTACTGGTTACCAATAAAAACTTTTACAACGATAAGGTGAATATCCTTGAAGCCCGCATAATGGAGCTTCAGCGTTTTGTAAAGCAAAATAGCATTAGCAAACCTGCCGATGATGTTAAGCCATTACCAACAGTAGTTCCACCAGCTAAAGTGCCCGAACCGCCGGCGCCTCTACCTGCGCCGGTTGTTCCTGAACATATTGAACGGCCAAAAGAGGTTATTACCGACCCAATAGACAGCATAAGGAAACCTGTAAAACCTCTGGATGCACCCACACCACCAAGGCCGGTATATCACAGGCCCGAGCCAGAACCCCAGCTTTCCTTTTTTGAGCGCTACCCCGATCTGGAAAAATTTATAGGCGAAAACCTTATAAACAAAATTGGTATAGCCATTTTGGTGCTGGCTATTGCCTTTTTTGTAAAATACGCTATTGATAATAACTGGGTTGGCCCGGTTGGGCGCGTGGGCATTGGTGTGCTTTGCGGTGGTATTTTAATTGGCATTGCCCATCGTATGCGCAACTCGTACCGGGCATTTAGCTCGGTGCTGGTAGGTGGCGGGCTTGCGGTTTTATATTTTACTATAACCCTGGCATACCATCAGTTCCATCTGTTTAATCAAACCACATCATTTATTATACTAATTGTAATAACCTGTTTCGCGGTGGCGCTATCGCTGCTGTATGATAAGCAGGAACTTGCTGTGATAGCCCTGATAGGTGGTCTGGCAAGTCCGTTTATGGTGAGTACCGGGCAGGCTAATTATAACGCCTTGTTTCTTTACCTGGTAATTTTAAATGCAGGGTTACTTGTTATTGCCTATAACAAAACGTGGAGGATACTTAACGCCACAGCGTTTGGGTTAACGGTAATTGTATTTATGGCAGTACTGACCTCGTTAACGGCACCAACTTACGTTACCGGCTTTTTGTATGCCAGCATACTTTACCTCCTGTTTTTTGGTATAAATGTGGCCAACAATATAAAAGAGAATAAAAAGTTTGTGGCAATTGATTTTACCATACTACTTACCAATACTGCCCTGTACTTTGCGGTTGGCCTTTACCTACTAACCATGATGCATCAGGATAATATGCGGGGGTTGTTCACTGCAGGCTTAGCGGTTGTAAACTTACTGCTGTCATTCCTTATGTTTCGCAACCGTAAGGTGGATACCAATATACTTTACCTGCTTATTGGCATTACACTTACGTTTATATCGCTTACCGCGCCAATACAATTAAATGGCCATTATATTACCCTGTTTTGGGCTGCCGAAGCTGTACTGTTGTACTGGTTGTCCCTAAAATCGGGCATACAGCTAATGAAGCTTACTTCGCTGATTGTTTGGGGAGCTATGATGGTGAGTTTGTTAATGGATTGGAGCCAGGTATATGTTCCCTCCAACACAATGATGATCGTGGCTAATAAAGGCTTTATCACAACGTTGATAGCAGCCATAGGCTCGTACCTGTTATACCGCTTGGTTGAAAAGGGCGACGACCAACAGATCTACGGCTTTGCCATACCGGCAAATATGTATAAAATCACGGCCCTGCTGCTGTTGTTTTTGAGCGGCCTACTGGAGATAAATCACCAGTTTTTAAATCATTACCCCGATACACGGATCAATATTTTATACCTGATGTTGTATGTACCGGCGTTTGTGTACGTGTTTTACATGCTTTCAAAACGTTTTGAAGGTATCCGGCTGGATTGGAAACTAAGCGGCCGTATTATAGCGGTTACTTTAGTGGGCTACATAGCCTGTTTAATTAGTTTGTTTGATACGCAGTATATGATGCTGATAGAACAGAAGGCATCTCCCGTGCACCTTTGGGCCAATTGGCTAGCCGCAGTTTTTGCAGGGCTGTTGTTTTACCAGCTAATACAGATAGTTAGGGAACATCTTGATGAAGCGGAGCAACAAATGGCTATCTGGGTGCTATCAGCTGCTATAGTAACATTCCTGAGTGTTGAACTGAGCCTGGTAAGTAATATGATGTTCTTTTCGCCAACCACCACCATTGATAGGGTCGAGACTGTTTACATTAAAGTAGGCCTGCCAATATTGTGGGGGCTGTTATCATTTGCATTAATGATATTGGGGATGCGCAATAAGGTGCGTACGCTGCGTATCGCATCGTTAACACTGTTTTCAATAACGCTGATAAAATTGTTTGTGTTTGATATACAAGGCATACCACCGGCAGGCAAAATCGCGGCTTTCTTTTGTTTAGGAGTGCTGCTGCTTATCGTATCGTTTATGTATCAAAGGGTTAAAAAAATACTGGTTGAAGATGAGAATAAGGCTAAGGTTGAATAAGGTTTTATTAACGCTGATATTGCTTGCCGGCAGCACATGCCTGCTGGCGCAGCAAATCTTTAAATATAAAGCTGATATTGGGAAGGTAGATACTTCGGCCTTTTACCGTGTAAGCTTGCCCCCCGGCTTATTGGCAAAAAGCAATGCCGATTTAACCGATATACGGGTACTAAACCAAAGCGGGAAGTTTGTGCCTTATATATTTGGGAACCAGTTGCCGGTAAAAGAACAGCAAAGCTTTATTGTATTCCCGCAGATAAGCATTGCTAAACAGCCCGATACCATAACTACCTTTGTTGCCGAAAATAAGGACCGTTTAACTATTAACCAGCTAAACCTAAAGCTGCGTAATACATCTGTAGATAGGATAGTAAACCTTGCCGGCAGCGATGATCTTGCCAACTGGTATGCCATCAAAGAAAACATACTGCTAAGCAAAGCAGGCGAGGATGGAAGCACCGGGGGGATTTACGAGCAGCTACTCAACTTCCCGGCCAGTACTTATCGGTATTTTAAAATACAGGTAAATAACAACCGCAAAGATCCGGTTGCCATATTACAGGCAGGCATTTATCAAATGCAATTGGTAAAACCTGTTTATACCGAACTTACCGGGGTTAAATTCATCCAAAAGGATAGCGCTAAGGTAAGCCGTATAGTTATAACCTTTAACGAAGCCTACCCGGTTAACAAGCTAAAACTAAGCGTTGCCGGTGCTAAATACTATAAGCGCGCTATCAGCATTTATAGCATTGATGGCAAAAAACGAGACCTGTTAGGCGATACCGAAATAAGCTCGGTGGGAAATAGTGAGCTATTTGTATCGGCCAAAGCCAAAAAAATAATGCTTGAGATTACCAATGAAGATAACCCGCCATTAAATATTAGTGATATAATTGCGTATCAGTTAGATCAAACACTTATCGCGTATTTAGATAAGGGAGATAATTATCATTTATTGTTTGGCGATACTGCCGCTTCTGCACCAGTATACGATCTTCAATTTTTTGCAGATAGCCTTCAGCGGAACTTACCGGTAGTAAAGGTTGGCGACGTGGACAATAATCCATTGTTTCAGCATAAAACGGTGGCTCCGAGGCAACATATACCCACCTGGTTAATTTGGGTTGCTATAATAGCTGTAATAAGCCTGCTCACCTTTCTTACCTTAAAAATGACCAAAGAGGTAGGGGAAAGAAAGAAGCAAGAATGAGTTACAATGCTAACTGTTAGTTTTAGTAAAATATTAGATACAATAGATATTGTATTATTAATTTTTTATAATACATTTATACTAACCAAATTATACCTCGTAATTGAAAAAGATTCTTGCAATATTTATGCTTGCTGTGCTTGTGTTTAACACAGGCGGCTACATGCTATTGTTTCATTATTTCATGAACGAGTCTGACCAGTTTGCTAACGAGCAAATAAGCAAAGGGTACTACAAGCCCGAAGAACTGGTAGAAATAAAGATCCCTATCCGTATGCCTTACGTACAGGAACAGCGCGAATACGAGAACATATCGGGACAGATCCAGTTAAAAGGTAACTGCTATAACTATGTAGCCCTTAAAATGACCAGGGATACCATGTATGTGAAGTGTATACCTAACTACACAAAAACCAAATTGGTTAACGATAACGTTATCACTGCTAAAGAAGTAAGTGATATTCCCCTGGCTAAAAAGAATCATGCCCCTTTAGTTAAGAAAACCGGCATTGATAACGAGTACAACTATTCCGTTGTTTTATTTGACCTTGCAGTACCTGCTAAGGCACTGCATGTAGCATTTTTCTATAAAGCGCCAAAAACGCTTAGTACCTACCTTTCTTCGCCAGGGCAACCACCCGATCTGTTGGCATAATACCATTCATAATTTCACGGGGATGCATTTTGGTATGGCTTAAGCTTATACCTGAATTTATTTTACAGTATTTTTTTATTGCTTATTAGATTAAGCGGCCAACCTGCTGTTTGGGCATCCTCATATCTGTATTATTTTATCGTATTATTTTATGCCTCATATAGCACTTGAAGACCATTTGCCGGGTATTACCGGCTTGTTGGAATATAGCAAAGGTACTGCGCAGCCTATTCGCGACTTAACGCAGTTTTTACTGCGCGGCCCGTCAACACTTACCGAAGCAGAGCGTGAGCTTATCGCTACCGTTGTATCATATGGTAACGAATGCACATTTTGCACAACCGCCCATACCGCAGCCGCCGATCTATTATCAGGCGAAAGCCAAACAGCCGAAAAGGTAAAACAGGATATCGACACCGCGCCCGTTAGCGAAAAGATGAAAGCTTTGTTAACTATTGCTTCGCTTACCAGGCAGAGCGGCAAAAGTGTAACACCCGATATTGTTCAGAAAGCGAAAGATGCCGGCGCAACCGATATTGAGATACACGATACTGTATTAATTGCCGCCCTGTTTTGCTTATACAACAGGTATGTTGATGGCCTGGGTACCGCTTTACCGGCCGACCCTGCTTACTATAATATTTTGGCCGATAGGCTTGTTAACCATGGCTACACCCGCTTACCGCAGGGTTATGACCATTTAAAGAAATAATAAATCCCCTAACAATTAAGCTCAACTCACAGTGAAAAAACTTATACTAATCATCATATTGCTGGCATCCATGCATGTATTTGCGCAGGACGTTAGGATATCCGGCACGATAAAAGATGCCGACGGCAACCCGGTTAGCAATGCCAATATTAACGTTAAAAATAAAAATGTGGGTACAACCACAAATTCAAGCGGTTTATTCACTTTACACGCTAAAAACCTGCGACTACCTTTCACTATCGTGATATCGGGCATCGGTTACGAGCAGCAGGAAGTACAAATCACTTCCGCGTCGCAAAATGTTAATGCATCGTTACCCATAAAAACCACTATGCTAAACGAGGTGGTTACATCGGCAACCCGTGTAAGCCAAAGCAGCCTGCAATCGCCGGTAAGTATCGAAAAGGTGGGCCAAAGGGCAATAAAGGAAAATCCTTCGTTCACATTTTATGATGGCTTGCAAAGCCTTAAAGGTATGGAAGCTATAACCAGCAGTTTAACCTACAAACAGGTAAACACCCGTGGGTTTAACAGTACCGGTAACTCCAGGTTTTTACAGCTGGTAGATGGTGTTGATAATCAAACCCCGGGCTTAAACTTTGCTGTTGGTAACCTTTTTGGTGCATCAGATCTGGATATCGAATCGGCAGAAGTTATACCCGGTGCGGCATCAGCGCTTTATGGTCCGGTTGCTTTTAATGGTTTATTATCTATCCGCACAAAGGATCCTTTTAAATACGAGGGTTTGGCCGTGCAGCTAAAAACAGGTATAAACCATGTTGGCGAAACCGGTAGCAGCGCTAAAAGCCTGAGTGATTTTGCCCTGCGTTACGCGAAATCATTTAACAACCGTTTTGCCTTTAAGCTGAATGCATCATACTTAACAGGTACAGATTGGTACGCTAATGATTATACCGATATAAGTGCATCGACCCCGGTTGGCCAACGTGGCCCAAATAACCCGGGCCGCGATGCGCTAAATATTTACGGTGATGAGGTTTCAAAACCATTACCCGGCATTGGCCTGGTATCGCGTACCGGCTACGAAGAAAAAGACCTGATGAACTACGACGTTTACAGCTTAAAATTAAACGGCGCTTTACATTACAAAATAAATAATGATATCGAGGCTATATACCAATACAACTATGGCCGCGGTACCGCAAGCTATACCGGCAGCAGCAGGTTCGATCTGAATAATTTTGTACTGCAAACGCATCGCTTAGAGTTAAAAGGTAGCAACTTTTTTATCCGCAGCTATGTGGTTGGCGAAAACTCGCACGACTCTTACAACACCCGTTCGCTGGCGCAATTTATTAACCGCGATTGGGTGCAGGATCTGAACGGAAATGTTGTTTCACCGGCTAATGCCGATGCAACCTGGTTTAACCGTTATTCGGCAGCATTTAATGGTACAGTTAACGGTGTTACACCCAACAGTGCTACAGCCGCCCGCACATTTGCAGATCAGGGCAGGTTTTTGCCGGGCACAGCAGCGTTTGACAAGGCTAAAGACGCGTCTATCCATAATTATGGTTTAAGCGGCGCAGGCGTATTTAGTAACAGTAAATTTTACCATACCGATGGCCAGTACGATTTTACAAAAGCCATAAAAGTGTTTGAGTTATTGGCTGGCGGTAGTTTCCGCAAGTATTCCATGTTTACCAATGGCAGCTTGTTTGATGATAAAACCAACAAGATAAAAATTAACGAGTACGGTACATTTTTACAGGCAGGTAAAAAACTACTTGATGATAACCTTAAACTGACCGCATCTATTCGTTATGATAAGAACGAGAACTTTAAAGGCAGCTTTACCCCACGTTTTTCGGCAGTGTATACTGTGGCTCAAACACACAACTTTAGGGCATCGTACCAAACAGGTTTCCGTAACCCAACCCCGGTTGATCAGTTTATTCATCTTAATGTAGGGCCAATTACCATATTGGGTGGAGCGCCAAAAAACAGTGCCGACTTAAATGTGTATCAAAACTCGTTTACAGCGGCATCGGTAGGCGCATTTGGAGGCGCATTTGGCGCTGCAGTTGGTGGTGGTGCATCCCCGTCTGCTGCCATCGCGCAAAACAAAGATCTGCTTGTAAAATCAAACGTAGCCTATATAAAACCAGAGCAGCAAAAAGCGTTTGAAATTGGTTATAAAAGCCTGATAAATGATAAGCTTTTGGTTGATGTAAACTACTATTACAGCAGCTACACCAATTTTATTTTAAACACAGTTGTTATTAACCCGGCAAATCCAGTATTGGGTACCGATGGTAAACCAAGCACTGAGGCAGCAAGTGATATAGTACTTACAAATAATGTTCATGCTTATCAGCTTTACACCAACGCCACCGATAAAGTATCTGCACAGGGTGCAAGTATGGGCTTAACTTATTTGTTAAGCAAAGGTTATATAGCGGGCGGCAACGCAACACTCTCTGTGTTTAATTTGGGCACAGCAAATATTAACAACATTGCCCAGTATAATACCCCAAAGTGGAGTACCAACGCAACTTTTGGCAATCCTAACGTATCTAAAGGCTTTGGCTTTAATGTAGCATGGCACTGGCAAAGCGCTTTTGACTGGTATGGTACCTTCAACGGTGTTAGGCCTGGCCGTATCAATGCTTACTCTATGGTTGATGCGCAGATCAACAAGAAACTGCCGCGTGCCAATACAACCATTAAACTGGGTGGCAGCAACATATTTAACAAATACATTTCACAAGCATATGGCTCACCGGCAGTAGGTGCTATTTATTATGTAGCACTTGTGTTTGATAGTCCATTAAAATAACATAGTACCATGAGCACAATAATAGTTGACAACCAGATGGTATCAATAAAAAAAACAAGCGCTACCTACCTTACGCTGCTGTTTATATTATGCTTTGTTAGCAGTGTATTTGGCGGGGCGGTTTCAACGCTTATGTCGGTTTATCTCCCTGTAGTAGTAAAAGAACTACAGGGAGATATTGCACCCGGGCAGGTTAATTATATAAGCGGGTATATTAATGCCTTGTTCATATTTGGCTGGGCAATTGGTGGGTTTTCCTGGGGCCTTATAAGTGATAAAATTGGGCGTAAAAAGGCCCTGATCTATTCAATTGGCTGCTATGGCATTTTTACTTTTTTTACAGGTTTAATGCCCCATTGGCCCGGTGTTATGTTATGCCGTTTTATGAGTGGCTTTGGGGTAGGTGGCGAGCTGGTTGTAGCCTTTACACTAATAAGCGAAGTGTGGCCTAAAAAAAGCAAGGCGGTTGTAACAGGTATACTTTCTATTGCCTTCCCGGTAGGTATTTTCTCTGCAGGGGCTATCAATTATATTGTATCAACCTGGCGCGAAGGGTTTTATATAGGAGTAGTGCCTATACTAATGGCTTTAGCGGGGCTATTTATTGTGCGCGAGTCTGGTAAATGGCTTGGCCATAAATATCAAAGTTCACCGGCTGCACCTAACTCCTTGTTTGCCCCTGCAAACCGTAAGGATGTTATCATCGGTTCGTTAATGTTTGGCACAATGCTAATAGGCCTTTGGGCCATATTTTCATGGATGCCCACCTGGATACAAAGCCTCATAGCTACCGATGCACCAAAGCAACGCGGCCTAAGCATGATGTGTTTAGGCATGGGTGGTTTAACAGGTGGCTTCTTTTCGGGCTGGCTGGTAAACCTGATGGGCCTGCGCAAATCAATGCTGCTTTGCTTTGCCATTTGCGTGGTAATGTCGTTTGTGCTATTTAAAACTAACGCTACCTTTTCGCCTGTGATATACGCCGAGATCGCTGTAATGGCATTGTTCTTTGGTGCAAGTCAGGGAGTACTATCGGCTTACATTCCACAACTTTTCCATACTGGTATCCGGGCTACGGCAACGGGCTTTTGCTTTAACATAGGCAGGTTATTCACCGCTACAGCAGTATTATTTATTGGCGTGTTGGTAACAGCTTTAGGCGGCTACGGCAATGCCATATTTTTATTCTCGTTGGTGTTTGTACTCGGGTTTATTGTAGTGCTTTTTGTAAAAGATAAAGAGGAAGGCACCGATGCAAGTGAAGTAAATATATTAAGTGATAATGTTTAAAAAAACTAAGATATGGCACATATAAATGTTCCCGAAGGTGTACCCGGCATACGGTCGCTGGTAATGTTCAGGCCCGAGACAGGTAAGTACCTGTACGAACTGGCAGAGGTATTGTTGCGGGGCGAATCGCCTTTGTCGCAAGCCGACCGCGAGCTGATAGCAGCTTATGTATCGTACCGTAACGATTGTATGTTTTGTATGAACAGCCATGCCGCCGCCGCACGCTGCCTTTATGGTGAGGATGATACTACGGTTGATGATGTTTTGAAAGATATGCAGCAGGCTAATATCAGCCCTAAAATGAAAGCACTGTTAAATATTGCGGGCAAGGTGCAAATACTGGGTAAAGAAGTAAAAGCCGAAGATATCGAAGCTGCACGCGCCCTGGGTGCAACAGATAAAGAACTGCATGATACGGTTCTAATAGCGGCATCATTCAGCATGTTTAACCGATACGTAGACGGCCTTGCAAGCCTTACCCCAACCGATCCCGAAGCTTATAAAGAAATGGGCAAACGCATGGTGCAGGGATACGCTTTACCTACAAAACAATAACCATATGGCATACATCGAACTAAATAACGACCTGCCCGGCATAAGAGGCCTGATGGCTTACCGCCCCGAGACAGAAAAAGCGCTTAATGCCCTTGCAGAAACATTGCTGCGCGATGATGATAACACCCTTACCCGCGGCGAACGCGAGCTGATAGGCGCTTACGTATCCTACCTTAACGATTGCTTTTTTTGCCAAAATGTACATGGTGCTTTAGCCGGGCATTACCTGGATTGCAATATTGATGAGATAGACGCTATTAAGAAAGATTTCTACTCTGCAGATCTGTCGTCCAAAATGAAAAGTCTGCTGGCAATTGCCGCGAGTGTACAAAAAGGCGGCAAAAACGTAACTGAAGGACAAATAACAGCAGCCAGAAACACCGGGGCCACAGATAAAGAGATCCATGATGCCGTGTTGATAGCCGCCGCCTTTTGCATGTTTAACCGCTATGTGGATGGGCTGGGTACATGGGCCCCACCCGACAGGCAGTTTTACGTAAACCGTGCCCCGCAACGGGCAGAGGAGGGTTATCAATCCAGTGTGTATAAATAGCCTTAGTATATTAAAAATCAAACCGTTTACCTACGGCAAAAACTAAACAACATGAAACTAAAAATTGTACTGGCACTTGTATTATTGGGAACATTATGCTTCACAATTTTAGTGGGCAGCCACACATCCTCCCATAAAAAAATGGTGCGGATACTTCAGGATATTAATAAAAAGAACAATAATGTAGCAAATCCATTTAACCCGGATGCTAAACTGACCTATTTTGATTCTGTTTCAAAAGCAAACCCCGGCATGCTGGATAGGGATCTGCTATCTACCCAAGCCGGATTATTACTGGAAGCAGGTAAGGAAGCGGAATCTGTTAAGCTCTATGAAACCATAATGAACAAATTGGATTTTATGACCACCGATGAGGTGCTGATAGATGCCGGTATTGCTTACATGCGTTTAGGCGAGCGAAGTAACTGCATACTTAATCACAATGGCTCGTCATGTGTTTACCCAATTAAAGATGATGGGGTGCATACTATTAAAACCGGATCGACCAATGCCATTGAAGCTTACAAAACGCTTTTGAAAATTAATCCCAATGATGTGGAATCGCGATGGTTGTTAAATATCGCCTACATGACCCTTGGCGGCTACCCGCATAATGTGCCCAAAGATGTGCTTATACCCGGCATGGATGCCAGCAGTACAAGCGATATAAAGCCTTTTAAAGATGTAGCCAAAAGTTTAGGCCTTGATATCCATGGGCGGGCCGGAGGGGTTGCTATTGATGATTTTAATAATGATGGTTACCTGGATATTATAACCTCTGGCTGGGACCTGAGTGACCCTATGCATTATTTTGAAAACAACAAAAACGGCACTTTTAGCGATGTTACCAGCCAAAGTGAATTGAAAGGTATAACCGGCGGGCTAAATATTCAACAAACTGATTATAATAACGATGGTAACATAGATCTTTTTGTTTTGCGCGGGGCATGGCTTTCTAAAGGGTTTGGAGACCAGCCAAGTTCTTTATTGCGTAATAACGGCGACGGTACCTTTACTGATGTTACCATCCCAAGCGGCCTGCTATTCTTTCACCCAACACAAACGGCTACCTGGGCCGATTTTAATAATGATGGCTGGCTGGATGTTTTTATAGGTGCCGAAAGTTCTGGCAATGTTACCGAAGGTGCACCCGTGTCATGTTCTTTATATATCAACGATCACAAGGGGGCTTTTACAAATGTGGCCATTGCTTCGCATAGTAATATAAGCGCGTTTGTAAAAGGGGTTACTTCTGCCGATTATAATAACGATGGCTGGATGGATATTTTTATTTCGACCATGAACGGAAGAAAATACCTGCTTAAAAACAAAGGCAAAACAGGCAATGGGATCGATTTTGAAAATGTAACCGAAAAAGCAGGGATCATTAACAAGCAAAGGACATTTACAACCTGGTTTTACGATTATAATAACGATGGCTGGATGGATATACTGGTTAGCGATTACCAGTTTGAGCATTCGCTGGCATATTATAGCGGGGCCGAAGCAGTTGGCCATCCAATACCCAATGCCGGGAATGTTTTCTTGTACAGTAATAACCATGATGGCACCTTTACCGATGTAACAAAAGAAGCCGGGTTAAATAAAGTGGTTTACAGCATGGGCGGCAATTTTGGTGATATTGATAATGATGGCTATCCCGACATGTATTTTGGCACCGGCAATCCCGATTTTAAGTCGTTAATACCTAACAAATTTTTTAGAAATGTTAATGGAAAGAAATTTGAGGATATTACCTCTTCGTCAAGAATGGGTAATTTGCAAAAAGGGCATGGTATAGCATTTGCAGATCTTAGGAATACCGGCAAGCAGGATATTTTTGCTGAAATGGGCGGGGCCTACATTGGCGATTCTTACAACAGTTCATTATATTTAAACCCAACCAATAACGGTAACAATTGGATAAGCCTAAAGCTGGAAGGTATAAAGGCAAATAAAGCGGGGATTGGCAGCCATATTAAACTAACTTTCATGGAAAATGGTGTAAAAAGATGCGTTTATAAAGACGTAAACTCCGGCGGGAGCTTTGGTGCATCGCCACTACAGCAAGAAATTGGGATAGGGCGGGCCACATCTATCGAAGAAATTGAAATACAATGGGCGGGTAGCAAAACGGTTCAACGTTTTAGGAATGTGTCGCCCAACCAATTTTTAAATATTACAGAAGGAAATAGCCGCTATAAGGTAACCCAGCTTTCAAGATTAACTTTTGCAGATAAACAGAGTACTGCAGTTTGCCTGCCTGTAGCGTTAAATAAGTTAACTCCTTCAAAATAAATAAACTACATTTAAATAAAAATCGAACAAATAAACTAAACAACTCAACATGAAAAAATTATTATTGGTATGCTGTCTGTTAATGGGATTGACAATAGCGGCGAATGCTCAAAGCACTCAATCAGTAGAAAAAGCGAAAGGGCTTCAAAAACAATTAAAGCTTACTGATAAGCAAACCACTAAAATTGCAAGCATCTATCAGGAATCGTCAGAAAAATTTGAAAAAATAAAAAAGGCAGAACATGGCGATAACGCTAAAATATTAACGGCCATAAAACCATTGCGCACCGCTACCATACAAAAGATAAAAACAGTTTTAACACCGCAGCAGAAAGTTAAGTATGATACTATACTAAAAGGATCGAACGGAACTGGCGGTATGGGCTGGGGTGAAGGCTGGAGTGCGCCTGCATCAGAATAATAAATTTCAAAATATAAAATAAAGCGGTCATCGCCGCTTTATTTTATATTAATTAACCCTTGGTCAAACAGTATTTATGTTAGCAATTATTTTAATTACGTAAATCAGTATGAATAAAAAGTCTACAAAATCATACTTATTCTGGATAGGGATAACGCTACTCGTTTTCCCCGGATTATTGCATGCTTATTTATTAATGCCTTTTCCCGGTAGTCAGGATCTGAATGCTATTACTGTATCCTATTATCTCGAAAAAATTGTAAACCCATTAAGGGCAGTTGGCGCTTTACTGATAATTTGGTACACATTTGTCAGCTTTAAAAAAGACACCCGGAGGAGTAAAATTAGTAAAGGTGTAGTGTTAGGCCTTTGCTTTGTCAGTTTCTACTTTACCGATTTTAGGTATAAGGCCGAAACCATGTTTGAAGAACCACGGTCAATAAAGTTTGCCAATTTTATTGATAACAAGGTGTCTGAGCGGGCTGTAATCATAGGTGTGGTACATAACGGCGTAGCAAAAGCGTACCCCTTAACTTATTTAGGTTATCATCATAAAATACAGGACAATGTTGGTGATAAACCGGTATTGATCACTTATTGTACCATGTGCCGTAGCGGCAGGGTGTACAGCCCCTTAATAAACGGTGTTAAGCAACAGTTCCGTTTAGTGGGTGCAAGGCACTATAATGCTGTTATTGAAGATGCAGGTACAAAAACCTGGTGGTACCAGGCTAACGGAAACGCGGCCGTTGGAGAATTAAAAGGTCAGCACTTACAAGAACTGCCTTATGAGCAGTCAACGTTGGCTGCATGGCTAACCAAGCACCCGGGCACATTAATTCTGCAACCAGATAATCATTACCTCGACGATTACAACGACCTTAAAAATTACGATCGTTTACAGGCAATTGATAAAGATAGTACCATAAAAAATAAAGATAAACTGATCAAAAAAAGCTGGGTACTTGGCGTAGTTGTTAACGGCCAGGCTAAGGCTTATGATTGGCGACGCCTGTCTAAAAAACGATTGGTAAACGACCGTATAGACCAAACCCCTTTACTGTTGACACTTGAAAAGGATAGCCTAACGTATCATGCATTTGATACATCGGTAAATGGCAAGGCATTACATTTTGATATGAACCCTTTAGGGCAGCTTACCGATAGGGAAACTGCTTCTCTATGGGATTGGGATGGCCTATCGACTTCGGGGGCACTTAAAGGCAGCCGGTTAACAAAGGTGCAATCTTATCAGGAGTACTGGCACTCCTGGAAATATTTCCACCCGGCAAGTACCTTATGGCGCGAATAAAGAATTTCTTATATTAATCATCTAAAGCAAACCTGTGAAACAAAACTGTATTTCACAGGTTTGTTTATTTAAATGAAGCAAGGAATATGAACAACTTTTTCAGGGCTATTATAGCCGCGTGGGGTGCTAAAAAGCTGGGCGGTGGCTGCCTGTCAACCATTGTTATCTTTGTGGTAATTTATATGCTGTTGGGTAAATGCAATCAGCAAAGCCGCGCAATGCCTAAACCACTCGCAGTGGTTTCCAGCCAGGCAAAATAACGCTCTAATAAGATAATAAAAAAGAGGCTGTCTCGTAAATCGTGATCAGCCTTCTTTTTAATTTAAAGGGGCGATATTTTTCGTATGTATCTGACACCTTCTTCAGATACATAAATATCGTTGTTGTGCACAGCAATTTGGCTGATACCAGAAAACCTGGCTGAAAGTGCCGGCCCATTAACATAGCCCGGTGTTGCACCACCCGCAATGGTTGTTACTTGATGGGTAGTTAAATCAATAGCGCGTACGGCATAACCGTCTGCTACAAGTAAAGTGTTACTATTA
>NZ_JAQBOI010000204.1 GCF_028288105.1 Mucilaginibacter sp.
ACTATAAACCATTTGTAATTAAGGCAGATGTTAATAATATAATTGTCACATTGTCATACCCCTACTTGTGGCAAGCTATTTGAATAGTATATATTTGTATAACATTATTAAAAAATAAAATCATGGCTTTAGAAATAACTGATGCAAACTTTGATGAACTTGTATTAAAATCAGATAAACCAGTACTTATAGATTTTTGGGCAGAGTGGTGTGGTCCTTGTCGTATGGTAGGCCCTGTTGTTGAAGAACTTGCTAAAGAATACGATGGCAAAGCTGTTGTAGGGAAAGTAAACGTAGATAACAACCCCGGCATCTCAATGAAATATGGCATCCGTAACATCCCTGCTTTATTATACTTTAAAGGTGGCGAGATTGTTGACAAACAAATTGGCGCTGTACCAAAATCAGTACTTGCAGAGAAACTTGCTAAGCAATTAGCATAACATCATATATAAATAAAAAAGGCCTCCGGTAATGTTACCGGAGGCCTTTTTTGCGAACTAAACCGCCCTATATCGTCCTTTTTTCGCCCTTAAAAGGGTTACATTCGGCTTACGCTGCCGCTTCCTGCTTTTGAGCTGGAAATATTTTTGGCAGCACCGGTGTAATGCACATCGCCGGAACCTACAACCGAGGCGTCAATTTTTTCGGCCGCGTTTACCTTTGCATCGCCAGAGCCTGCAACTTTAACCTGGGTATTTGTGGTAGCCAAATTTTGGCCGGTAAAATCACCGGAGCCTACTACGCTAACACTTGAGTTTTCTGCACGGCCTGATAAGGTAATATCGCCAGAGCCACCTATGCTGCTTTCTAAAGTTTTAACATCAACCTTACCGCTGATATCACCTGAGCCTGTTAATTTTATTTTTAAGGATGGGGCTTTTAAACCATCTTTAAAATAAACATCGCCAGAACCAGCAAGACTAACTGCATTCACATTTTTGATAGCTACGTAAACAATCATTTTTTTCTTTCCGGTCCAGTTCCAATTGGTGCCATCTTTAGTATAGATCTTTAAAACACCACCCTGTACTTCGGTAACAATACGGTCAATAATATCTGAAGGTGCATCTACCTTTACAGATTCGGTTGAACCCTGGGTAATATATACATCGTACGAACCGGCAACGCTAACCGCGTTAAAACCCGTAAGGTGTCGATCTTGTGTATCAGCTTTAGCTAAGGCTGTGGTGGCCACCAATAAAGCAGCCATTAAAAGTGTTTTTAGTGTTCTCATGGGGTTATTTTTAGTGTTTGTTTAGCTATTAGACGCACGTTGTAACGGGTTAGTTGCATATTTTTTGAAATAAATTAACTCACGCGTCATTGCGAGGTACGAAGCAATCTCTTTAGGACAATTATACACCTTGCGTAAGGGAGTAGCTTAAAGAGATTGCTTCGTACCTCGCAATGACGGATTGTTAACAGGAAAGGCCTTCCAATTGGAAGGCCTTTCTTATAAGCATAGTGAAAATCTACTCAATCTATCAACACACCTATATAATAGTTAAAGGTATCTACCTCGATATTATCTTTAGTGGCGCCATTGATGTTAAGCGGTGTAAAACGTGTTTTTGGGGTAATAAACTGGTATTCGCCACCTTTGAGGCGTACTTTTACCGGCATATTAAACGCATGTTCATCCGCGATCCATTTAACCATTAGTTTCCCACCTATGGTCATAAATTCAAGCGTAGGGATGTTGGCATGCCTTAAATACTGATCGAAAACCGGGGTTAGGTTTTTGCCGCTTTGCTGGTTGATGTAACCTACAACCTGCTCGTAGGTAACGGTTTGATGATAGAAGGTTTTGTTCAGTCCGCGAAGGATGCCGCGCCACTTCTCATCGTCGTTTATAATGGTTCGGATCATGTTCAGCAGGTTACCACCCTTTGGATACATATCGCCTGATCCTTCTTTATTTACATTATATGGGCCAATGATAGGGCCGTCATTTTGGATACCCAAGCGGGTGCCATGCACATATTCCTGCCCGGCTTGTTTGCCCCAATTATCCTCAATAAATAACGATTCGCTGTAGTTAGTAAAACTTTCGTGGATCCACATATCAGCCAGATCTTTTGAGGTAATGTTGTTGGCAAACCATTCGTGGCCGCTTTCGTGTACCACAATAAAGTCCCATTTTAAGCCCCAGCCGGTACCAGACAGGTCGCGACCTAAATAGCCATTTTGGTAATGGTTACCGTAAGCTGTACCACTTTGATGCTCCATGCCTAAATGATGGGTTTCTACCAACTTATAGCCATCTTCGTAAAAGGGGTAAGGGCCAAACCAGTGTTCAAAAGCTTTTAGCATGGGTTTGGTGTTTGCACCCCAATGTTTTTTGGCTTTTTCCAGGTTATAGCTTAGTGGCCAAAAGTCGAGCGTTAGCTTGCCTTTTTCGCTCACGTAAGTGTCGCTGTAATGCACATAATCGCCAATGTTGGCTTCAATGTTATAATTGTTGATGGGGTTGGCCACAAACCAATCGAACCTTGTATATCCGTCTTTTAGTTTGGTAACCTTACGCAGGCGGCCATTACTTACATCTTTTAAGCCATTAGGTACGCTAATGCTGATCAAAGCGCTATCTACCTCATCGGCCTGGTGGTCTTTTGTTGGCCACCATACACTGGCACCCATGCCCTGGCAGGCGGTTGATACCCATTTATGCCCAAGCGAATCTACATTATACTCTATGCCACCATCCCAGGGTGCACGTTTGGCAATTGTTGGGTTGCCCGAGTAAAATACGGTAAACTCATCCTTGCTGCCATTTTTAATGGTTTCCGGGAAGGTTACAAACACCGCGTTAAACTCGCGGCTGTAAGGCACTTCTTTACCTTTATAAACCACCTTCTCAACTTTCATGTTCGAAAACAGGTCGAACTGCAGTTTGGTGAAATCCTGCGTAGCGGTGTATTTAAAAAGCACGTTGCCACTAATGAATTTGTTATCGATATCAAACTTCACATCCAGGTGATAGTAGTTGATATCATAACAGGTACGCAAAGGGGTAAGCATCCCCCGTAAGGTATCGGCACGGGTAAAGGTTTCTTTATTGGTGCCAAGCTGGGCGTGGGCATTAAAAGTAAAAAGCGTAGTGAGTAAAACTCCTGACGCTATGTTTAAAATGTGTTTGATTTTCATGTTATGGTTCAAAAAGGCCTGTATAATTGTAGGATTTTTGGATTGAGTTTTTATCAAGATCTAAATAGACAAATTCTTCCCTTTTCCTGTTTAAAATTACTACTTGATTTTTCTTATTAATAGCAAGGTTCCCGCTTGCGGCTATCCATTTGTAATTATTACTTAATACCCTGACGCCCGAGTCATTAAAATAGTTGTATAGATTGCCAATTTTATATACAAATATATCCTCGCCTATGACAGTTGGCTTTAACCTATTTTTAAATAATAGTTTATTAGACTTATAATAATACCAATATAGCCCTTTTTGCAAAGCTATGTATGCAGATGACGATGCATCGGGTAACATGGTTGGCGATACAAAATCCTTGTTGTTTATTGGGACAACCACTTCGCCTTTGTAATTGATCATCCCATATTTGCCTGATAACTCTACAATAATGGAATTTGTGTTAAACGAGAATATGGTATCGTAGATAGGCGATGATGTTGTCATATTATACCTTAATCCATAATAGAATTTATTATTCCTTGCGGTTGTATAATAAATAGGCGGCGCTATCGGATCTTCCCAAACAAAAGTTTCAGTAGAATCAAACCTGGCTTTATTGTAATTAAACCGCTTAATATGGTTGTCATCTTTTATCACCTTTCCGAAGAATCCATTCGGAGAATTAAAAGTTGGCATAACGGCATAGTGTATTTGTTTGTCCACCATTCCATATTTTCCATCTTTTTTAATTAAAGCGCATTTGCCTTTAAATGGGTACGCTTCTTCAAAAGATTCATCAGATACAAGTTTTTTCGTAACAGTATTAATGAAATAATACTTACCCGCCCTTTGAATAGGAACTATGCTATCATACTTAGAAAGTTCGTATGAAAAATGCTTCAAAAGATGGAAGTTGACAGATCTTAATTCCGCCTGGCAAAAAGCAAGGTTTGAAAATAAAACAAGCAATAGCGTATTAATATATCGGTTGTTTTTGACCATTAGTAATTCGACTATTGCTTGTTTATACGATAAAACTAATCTCTACTTCAACACCTCAACATCAATAAAGCTGTCGTTAAATACGGTGTGGGTTGCTTTCTGGTAATCGCTTTCGTTGGCTTTGTATGGGTTCTCTACAAATTTTTGCGGGTTACGCGCATACAGCGGGAACGATGTGCTTTGTACCTGTATCATAATACGGTGGCCTTTTTTAAAGGTGTGCAGCACATCATTCAGGTGAAAGTTAACATCTGTTTTTTGGTTGGCGACCATTGGTACAGCTTTATCAAACCCATCGCGGAAACGTGCCGGCATGATCTGCGAACGAACCATTTGCTGGTAGTTGCTCAGGATGATGTTTTTGTTTGGCATATAATCGTTGTTTTTCTCGTCCGGTGGATAAACATCTATCAGTTTCACTATCCAATCGGCATCGGTGCCGGTGGTAGCAACCTTAAGTTTGGCCATTATCTCGCCACCCAGGGTAACATCATCAGTTAAAACATCTGTCTGGAAAACCAAAACATCAGTACGGCGACCGGCAAAGCGCTGATCTTCACTCATATAGTTATGCGGCGTAAAGCCCATAGTTGTAGTATTGTCTTCGGTATAAGGCACCGGTTTCATTGGGTCGCTTACAAAGCTTGTACCCGCCGCCGTTGCCGGTTGTGCAGCAGCCAATTTACCATCGTTACTTAGGTAAAATTTTTGATGCGTAGCGCTTGCAGCAGGCCATTTATCAAATGTTTCCCATTCCTTTTTACCGGTGTTGTACATATAAGCCTCAGGCAAGCCGGAGTTTTTATCGCCATTACCTTTAAGGAAGTGGTTAAAGAATTTTTGCTCGATGCTTTTTTGATAGAAGGTAGCAATGCTATCGCCAAAGTAGATATTGCTGTGCATGGTGTGCCCTGTTTCGCGCG
>NZ_JAQBOI010000205.1 GCF_028288105.1 Mucilaginibacter sp.
ACTATAAAAGCTGGGTGATTTAAGGCCTTACACAACCCACTCCAAAGGAGAGGGCTTAAAAAAGAATTAAAACTCCTTGCCCCCCTCTCCTTTGGAGAGGGCCGGGGTGAGGCCAAACAAAAACAAAAATGGAAACATTAACATTAGATACAAAGCCAACCACAACAGATTTTTTGCCGCTTAACGGTACCGATTATGTTGAATTTTATGTGGGTAACGCCAAACAGGCCGCCCATTATTATAAAACCGCTTTCGGTTTCCAGGACCTGGCTTATTCGGGCCCTGAAACAGGCGTGCGCGACCGTGCATCGTACGTTTTGCAACAAGGTAAGATCCGTTTGGTATTGACCACGCCGCTGCACTCCGACCATCCCATTGCCGAACACATTAAAAAACACGGCGACGGTGTGAAGGTATTAGCCCTTTGGGTTGATGATGCTTACGATGCTTTTGAGCAAACCACAAAACGTGGTGCCGAGCCATACCAGCAGCCGCAAACCATTACCGATGAGCATGGCGAAGTACGCACCAGCGGCATAAAACTCTATGGCGAAACCGTTCATCTGTTTATAGAACGTAAAAACTATAACGGGCCATTCCTGCCCGGATATAAAGCCATGCAAACTACCTACCAGCCGCCTGTTGCGGGCCTGTTGTATGTAGACCATTGCGTAGGTAATGTGGGCTGGCATAAAATGGACAAGTGGGTTAATTTTTATGAGGATATTATGGGCTTCCGCAATATATTAACCTTTGATGATAAAATGATATCTACCGAATACTCTGCCCTGATGAGCAAGGTAATGAGCAACGGAAACGGTTATGTAAAATTCCCTATAAATGAACCGGCCGAGGGTAAAAAGAAAAGCCAGATAGAAGAATACCTGGAGTTTTACGAGGACGAAGGCGTGCAGCACATGGCATTAGCAACCGATGATATTGTTAAAACCGTAACCGACCTGCAAAGCCGTGGCGTGGAGTTTTTAACAGTGCCCACTACTTACTATGACGATTTAACTGCCCGTGTAGGCCATATTGATGAAGATCTTGGGCCATTAAAACAATTAGGCATCCTGGTAGACCGCGACGACGAAGGCTACCTGTTACAGATCTTCACCAAACCTGTTGAAGATAGGCCTACCCTGTTTTTCGAGATCATACAACGTAAGGGAGCAAAATCATTTGGTGCCGGTAACTTTAAAGCCCTTTTTGAAGCCATTGAGCGCGAGCAGGAGTTGAGGGGAAATTTGTAAGCCTGTCATCTAACCTTGCATCAAGCTACTGTGTGGACACATCTTTTGAAATTTGGCAAGGATAAATGAGCCGTAGGCTCTACCGCTTTGTAGAAAAAATAACGAACATGATTTATGCCTCGTAGGAGGCTACCCGTTCGTAGAAATGCAACGAAATTAGTCTCATCCATCCTAAAAATGCGATAAAGGGGTTGCTCCTATGGAGCAAAAACCTTTCCCTCCATTTGGCTACAAAGCGGTAAACCCTACGGGTCATAAAAAATACACCAAACGAAAAGATGTGTCCACACAGTAGCTACATCAAGAGAGAAGGATTTACAAGTGCCGGGCAGATTGTGGCCGTAGTTGAAAACAGATAAATATATCCTGGTTTGGCAGGTTTAGCAAAACCGCTGCCTGGCTGCTGGTGCCTTATCTTTTATGGGCAAGTTACGCTACATTGTTAAACATTAGCATTGTTGTGCTTAACATGTAGGAAAAACACTATTTTTATTGCACGTTTATGTGCCTAAAATGAAAAGAATACTACTTGCCTTCATCCTTATTATAGCTGCAACCGGTTTTACCTTTGCGGATACTATTGCCATTAACCATTTTGTAATAAAAGAAAACCCTTTTGCTAAAGATGAGGTGGCAGTTATTGCGGTAGATACGGCCGGCATCATACAGGAAAATGTGAATGGCCTTTTCACCTTCAGCCTAAACGGTTTTACCGAACAATTGACGTTTGACAAGGGTACCGCGTTTTACAGGCATAAGATAGAAAAATCGAGCTTTGTATACGCCCGCCACGCGAATGATAATGGCACACACTCTATGCTCTATTATATTTACAGGCACGATAGCAAGCTTACCCCTGTAAAAATAAGCTGGATAGTATTGATCTCTATCCCGTTGGGGTTAATATTACTGGGTTACCTGTTTAAAAGGCTTATTATTATAGCGCTTATTATCTTTTGTATATTCCTGTATTTTAACCACAGTAACGGGTTAAGCATACCAACATTTTTCCAGAGCGTTATTGATGGATTAAAGGGGATGTTTAATTAGAAGGGGCCGCTTTGTTTTAAAAAATCAATAATTCACTAAATCAATAATTCACTAATTAAAACGGCAGCCCTATACCAAAGTTGAGCTGCATAAAGGAGTAACTGTCGCCCAAAACTTTGCCTTTATCATCTATACCTGTTTTGTTGGCGCGCAGGTAAGCCTCTTTAAAGCTGCCGGTAGAGAATATCTCGTTAAAGTGTTTGATAAACACCCATTGGTCAGATCCATTAAACTGCGGATCTTTAAATTTAAATGCGGCATCCAGTCTGAATATAAAGAAACCCAGATCGAACCTTAAACCTGTACCGATACCAATAGCGGTAGATTGTAAAATATTATTAAATCTAAATTCGCCATTGGGGTTATCTGTTTGCTTGTGCAATCGCCAAACGTTACCTGCATCCATAAAAAACGCGCCTTTTAATTTCGCGCCAAAAAAATTATCGGCCAGTTTATACCGGTACTCGGCATTGGCAACAATTTTTATTTCGCCAAACTGATCAAGATATTTCAGGCGGGCACGGGTTGTATCAGAAGCTCCGTCTGTACCATAGCTTGCCCGGTTAAATTGCCCGGGGCCCAATGTACGCGGTAACCATGCGCGTATATCATTGGCGCCACCCGTGTAAAAATTCTTTTCAAATATTAACTGGGTACTGTTGCCATAAGGTATACCAATACCCGGATTAAAGCGGAATATGAATTGTTTTTCGCCACCTAAGCTACGATACCAGCGATAATCTATTTCTGTTTTTACGTATTGCGAAAAGGCATATCCAAACATAGTGCTTTGCCCAAGGGTATCTTTAGGCG
>NZ_JAQBOI010000241.1 GCF_028288105.1 Mucilaginibacter sp.
AAAAAGCGCTTTCCAGCCAGATATGGGATGTTGATGAGGATTATGTAAGTACCATGGGCATGAAAATAATAGCCGGTCGTGCTTTCTCAAAAGCAATGAAAACCGATTCATCAGCATTAATAATTAACGAGGCTGCCGCTAAAATTTTAGGTTTTAAAGACCCTCTTAACAAAGAGTTGTATCAATCTTTGGATAACACAGCGAAAAAGTTAAAAGTGCTGCATATTATAGGGGTTGTGAAAGATTTTAACTTTAATACGCTTCGCGAAAATATAACACCGGTACTGTTTTCTTTGAACGAGAGCAGGGGCAGTATTGCCGTACGTATCAATACCGCCAAAACCACCGCGTTATTAGCACAGGTGAAAGAAAAATGGCATACCTTATCGCCCAACCAACAAATGGATTACTCTTTTATGGATGAGGATTTTGAAAATACTTACCGTACAGAGCAGCGCATGGGGAATATTTTTATAGCCTTTACCACCATGGCCATTGTTATTGCCTGCCTCGGCTTATTTGGCCTTGCTGCTTACGCTGCCGAGCAACGCACTAAAGAAATAGGCATCCGTAAAGTATTAGGTGCCAGCGTTTCTATTATAGTGGGCATGCTTTCCAAGGATTTTATAAAACTGGTTATTATAGCTATTTTGATAGCATCGCCGATAGCCTGGCTATCTATGCAGCAATGGTTGCAGGGCTTTGCTTACCGTGATGGTATAAAATGGTGGATAATAGCTGCGGCAGGGTCGGGGGCAATGGTAATAGCGTTTATAACTATCAGTTTTCAATCTATTAAAGCCGCGATGATTAACCCGGTTAAAAGCTTGAAAAGCGAATAGGATTAGATCAAGACAGGCAGTGAGGCAGGTCGATAAATGCACTACACAACATTAAAATCAACAATGTATGATCAAAAACTATTTTAAAATCGCTTTTAGGGGTTTTCGTAAGCACAAGCTGTTTACCCTTATTAATGTTGTTGGTTTATCAATAGGTATTAGTGCAGCGCTGGTAATTTACCTCATAGTGCACTTTGATTTTACGTTTGATAAATTTCATAAAGACAGCGACCGCATCTTTCGTGTAACAACCGATTATTCGTTCGCCGGTGAGGTTGGTCATAACAGCGGTGTTACTATGGCCCTGCCTGCCGCCGCAAGAACGGAGGCTACCGGGATTGATATAGTTGCACCTTTTTATATTTACGGGGAAACAACCGTTTTGATCCCTAATGGAGCAGTTGCCGATAACAAAATCAAAAAGCAAGACGGAATAATATTTACCGATGAGCAGTATTTTAACCTGATCAACTATAAGTGGATCAGCGGATCGGCAAAAACATCGTTAAAAGCACCAAACCAGGTGGTACTAACATCTACCCAGGCCAAAATCTATTTCCCAAAGCTAAATTATGAGGATATGATAGGCAAGCAGGTGATATATGACGACTCTGTTAAAACCACGGTTAGCGGGATTGTTGAACCTTTAAAAGAGAGAACGGACTTTGCTTACCATGATTTTATATCTTACATCAGTGGAAGTACCGATCACTACCTGAAGGATAATTTCGAGTTAGCGCAATGGGGAAATACCAATTCTGCATCACAGTTATTTATAAAGCTTTCGGCCAAAGCATCTGCCTCGCAGGTTGAAAAGCAATTGAATGTAATGTTGAAAAAACATGATCCGCCAAAGCCTGAAAGTAAGGGAAATACGCAGGGTTTTCATTTGCAGCCGCTTGAAACTATTCATTTTGACCAGGTATACGGCGGTATGGATGGCGTTAGAACGGCCAATAAAACTACCTTATATGGCTTGTTGGTTATTGCCGCATTCCTGTTGATATTAGGATGCATCAACTTTATTAATCTTACAACCGCGCAGGCATCGCAACGCGCTAAAGAAATTGGTATCCGTAAAACAATGGGTAGCACCCGCGGGCAGCTTATACTGCAGTTTTTAAGCGAAACCTTCCTCATTACCCTTTTCGCGGTTGTTGTGTCTGTAGCCTTAGCCCCGGTTATATTAAAACTCTTCGCCAGTTTTATACCCGAGGGAATTAAAGTAAACTACCTGCAACAGCCAGATCTGTTTATATTCCTGTTCGTACTGGTTGTATTGGTAAGCGTATTATCTGGTTTTTATCCGGCGCTTATGCTGTCGGGCTATAAGCCGGTTGATGTACTTAAAAATCAGGTACAAAGTGGCAGCAGTAAATCGCGCAATGCCTGGCTGCGTAAATCATTAACAGTAACACAATTTGTTATAGCCCAGTTTTTTATAATGGCAACTATACTGGTAAGCAAGCAAATATATTATGCGTTGCACAAAGATCTGGGCTTCAAAAAAGATGCTATAGTAAATATATCAACCCCGTTTAAACAAATAAACACCAACAAACAACAGGTGTTTATGAATAAGATAAGCGCTATACCTCAAATTGAAATGATAAGTGTTGGCGGTGCGCCGCCATCATCTGGTAATACAAACAGCACAACGGTTACTTATAAAGATGGTAAAAAGGAAGTTAAAACCGACCTGCAGCAAAAATTTGCCGACGAGAACTACTTGAAAGTTTACCAGATAAAACTATTGGCCGGGCGCAATTTAAGACCAACCGATACAACGGGTGGTGGCGCTGTGGTTATCAATAATACGTATGCTAAAATTTTAGGCTTCCGTAACCCGGCTGATGCCATTGGAAAAACGCTTGACTATAATGACAAGAAGAAGGAAATTATAGGTGTTACGGCTGATTTTTATCAGAAATCGTTACACTCGCCTATAAAACCCCTGGCTATTTTAATACCTGTAAATAATAAATGGAACAACCGCACTTTCCACATTGCCTTAAAAGCGCAAACTGCCGGTGGCGATGAGTGGAAAAAAGCTATTGCCGCTGTAGAGAAAGCATGGAAAAACATTTACCCCGAAGATGATTTTGAGTATAATTTTTATGATGAAAATATTGCCAAGTTCTACACTGCCGAGCAAAATACATCAAAGCTGCTAACCTGGGCAACGGGCTTATCTATCTTCATTAGTTGCCTTGGCTTATTGGGCCTGGCTATTTATACCACAACACAACGTACCAAAGAAATTGGTGTACGTAAGGTATTAGGCGCAACTGTAGCCCAGATAGTTACCCTGCTATCAACAGAACTAATATGGCTTATTGTACTGGCCTTTGTGCTGGTAACACCCCTGGCATACTGGGCAATGCACAAATGGATGGAAAACTTTGCCGACCGCACCAACATAAGCTGGTGGATATTTGCACTGAGTGGGTCTGGTATGCTCATGGCAGCACTGGTTACCCTTAGTTTCCAAACCATAAAGGCGGCAATTGCCAACCCGGTTAGGAGTTTAAGGAGCGAGTAATATCGTCTTGTCATCCTGAGCGATAGCGAAGGATCTATTCGATATGCATGTCGGCGAGTAGATGCTTCGCTATCGCTCAGCATGACAATTTAAATTTATAAAGCGATGGGTTTAATCTCATCGCTTTTTTGTTTAGTTAATAGATGTTAAAAATTATAATTTAACATCTATAGTGCTGATATTGTAGTATTAAACATCACCCAATGCCTAAATCATGATAAAAAACTACTTTAAAATAGCTCTTCGTAATTTAACAAGGCACAAGTTTTATACAGGTATAAATGTTTTTGGCCTGTCGCTGGGCATTGGCTGCAGTATCATCTTATTCCAGTTTATTACGTATCATATTAGTTTTGATACTTATCATCATGATGCCAAACAACTATACCGTGTGGTTGATGAGATGCATATACCCGATGGCAGTATTAATTATGAAAAAGGCGCACCAATGATATTGGCCAATGCGGTTAAAGCCCAGGTTCCGCAAGTAAAAAATGCGGCTATATTAATGGCGGATAAATCCTTCACGGTAGCTGTAAATAACAATACGGCCAACCCTAAGCTTTTTAGCGAACATGAGAATATAGCACTTACAGATAAGCATTTATTTGAGGTGCTTGATTATAACTGGGCGCAGGGTAACCCGGCTATCGCGTTAGCAGAACCAAATACGGCTGTTATTACTTCTGTGCTGGCTAAAAAATATTTTGGTGATACCGATGCAATGGGCAAAACCCTGTTAGTTGATAATCATTTACAGGTTAAAATCACAGGTGTATTGGCCCCCGGTAAAGGCAATACCGATTTCAAGGCCGACATGTTCATTTCTTTAGCATCTTTTGAACAGCTAAATCCCGATTTTGCAAAGCAGATGCGCAACGATTGGTATTTTATAAATTCGCATACTCATATTTTTTTGCAGCTAAATGATAACGCATCGCCAAAAACGGTTGAAAGTGCTATAACAGGTATTATCAAAAAAACTTTAGGTAATGATGGCAGCTGGTTTCATTATAAATTAATGCCTTTAAACGAATGGCATTTTGATGGCCATTATGCAGGTGTGATACAGAAACCATTACTGCTTACCCTGGGCTTAGTAGGCCTGCTGCTTATTATCATAGCCTGCGTTAATTTTATAAATATGGCTACCGCCCAAAGTACAAAAAGGGCCAAAGAAATAGGTACGCGTAAGGTGTTGGGAAGTACACCCTCGGCAATATTTTACCAGTTTATAGCAGAAACAGGCGTTATTGTATGTATTGCAGCATTATTATCAGTTGCCTGGGCAGCATTATTTATGCCTGTACTAAATACCTGGCTGGGTACAAGTTTAACCTTGGGCTTGTTTAGTGGTTATCAGCTACCAGTATTTTTATTTGCTGTATTTTTACTGGTGATATTAGCGGCGGGCTTTTATCCGGCAATCGTGTTAAGCCGTTTTAAACCCATACATGCCTTAAAAAATCAGGTAAACGCCAATGTTAAAACATCGCAGTTTACACGTAAAGGATTAATAATTGTACAGAATGTGATAGCGCAGGTGCTTATTATTTGTACCATACTCATCACCTTGCAAACCAAATTCTTAAAAAATACCGATCCGGGATTTGATAAGAATGCCATAGTAATGCTGCCTGTACCCGATAAGGCCAAGGCAAAAACAGATTACTTGCGAAATCTAATGCTTAGCAACCCGGGGGTTAAAAGCATATCATATTGTTATGATGCAGCTATTTCGACGTCGCAAAAGGGGGGCAGTGTTAAGTATGATACCCGCGATTGGGAAACTTTTACAGTGCTTTCTTCCATAGGCGATGCTAATTATGCTAAAACCTTCGGACTAAAAATTATTGCCGGCAGGGACTATGCCGAAAGCGACAGCAGCAAACAATATCTCATCAACGAAAAACTGGTGAAGATGTTAGGGGCGAAGTCGCCCGCAGAGGTTATTGGCCGCAAATTAACTTCCGGCGACCTTAATAATTCTGATGGAACCATTGTTGGCGTGGTTAAAGATTTTCATTCAAAATCCTTGTATAACGCCATGACGCCGCAACTCATCAGCACCGGCAGGGAGTATTACCGGTATGCAGCAGTGAAACTATCGGGTAACAATTTAGCTGCCGGGATAGATAACATTCGCAAGTCGTGGAAAACTGTTTACCCCGATTATGCCTTTGAGTATCATTTTTTAGATGAGCAGGTGGCACAATTTTACAATAAAGAAGAACTGCTTGGTAAACTAATAAAAGCAAGCACTATTGTAGCTATACTGATAAGCTGCCTGGGTTTGCTTGGCCTAATATCTCTCATAACTACTCAACGCATCAAAGAAATAGGTATCCGCAAGGTTTTAGGTGCGTCTGTAGCAGATATCACTGCGCTCATCTCAAAAGATTTTTTGAAATTGGTATTACTGGCAGTTGTGGTTGCCATACCGGTTGCCTGGTTAATGATGCACCAATGGTTGCAAAACTTTGCTTACCATATTGATGTGCCGGTTTGGGTGTTTATTGTTACCGCGGTTTTATCAGTAGTAGTTGCCTTAGTTACAACCAGTATCCAAACCATCCGGTCGGCCATTGCCAATCCAGTAAAAAGTTTAAGGAGCGAATAAGAAGATCCATAGCTTTTAATTAAACTAAACAGGGGCGAAAAAAAGCTAAAAAAAGTCATTTTTACCAGTGTTCATATTGACGCTTAATGAACTTGTGCAGAATGATAACAATGGCGCTGGCAATAACCCGTTAACTACGGAAAACTTATTTGCCTGGTACCAATTTGAAAAGTTTGAAACACTTGATTTTTCAGCTTTACAGGATAATTCCGATTTAAGAGAGGGAATACGCTATATGAGTGGAAAATTTAATCACATTTGCAATAACGGAATGGAAAGCAATCCTGTACCTCTACGTATGTTTTAAAGCCGTTTTAGGCATGATGGTAAAGTATGATTGAAAATAGAAGGTTGTTTGAACTTGACGCCATGAGAGGATTGGCGGCAAGTTCAGTTTTATTATTTCATTTTGGTGTATTTAAGTATGGTTGCACGGGTGTTGACTTGTTTTTTATCATAAGCGGCTTCGTTATATTCATGTCGCTTGAGAAGTCAGCAAGTCTAAAACGCTTTTGGCTCTCAAGGCTGATAAGATTGTTTCCTTCGTATTGGCTTTCTATTATCATTACGATTGCATCTGTCAGCCTTATAGGCCATGAAGTTTCTAAAGGTTTAGGGTTTGTAATAGGAAACGCATTAATGTTACAGCCGCTGTTTAAAACAACATATATAAACAGTGTGTATTGGACTTTGTATGTTGAGTTACTGTTTTACTCGGTTATGTCTTGTCTATGGTATATAAATCAACTTAAAAATATTGAATGGATAATTTTATTTGGGCTTATAGCTATCTCTCTGTTTAATGGTATTCACTTGCTTATTGGCAATAGTTCAGCATGGTATACGAGAACTTTTATTATAGGTCGTGCTTTGTTTCCTTTAGTCAGTCACTTCCAAACATTTGCAGCGGGTATAATTTTTTATAAATGGTATACGCAGGGTGTAACTAAAAGCCGGATATTCTTATTGTTGTTTACTATCATAGCTACCGGGCTATCTCACAATGACAGCGTGATGATTAATGGCTACTTAAATACTTTTGAGCATATTGTCTGCCTTGTGTTTTTTTACATAGCATTTGTGCTGGTTATTAAGAATAAAATGAAGTTTTTGAGGTTTAAGTTATTGATTTTGTTGGGTGCGATATCATATCCTTTATACCTAATACATGAGCCTGTAGCAGTTGGGCTTATGCATTATTTAGCCACTACTATTAGTACCCCTATTGCTATTGTTATTTCTTCTTTAGTCGGACTGATGCTATCATATTTAATGACTTATGGCTTTGATATACCAATGCGGCGCTGGTTGAAAAGGGAAATTATAGATTTTAAATCGCATTTAATGGAGGTTTAAATAGCGTTTAAACGCTATTTAAAAACACTTGCAAGCCGATAAAAAAGGTTACAAGTGGTTTTTATTTTCGGCACAAGTGGTTTTTGCGATTTTATTCATTTTGTTCCATTTTAAAAAAGTGGAACAGGTTATAAATATCTATTAGTATTTAAATATCAACGTATTATAAATTAAGTACTAAAGTGTTACTTTATATAAAAATTGAAAATTACATATTTTAACATATTGATTTACAATGTGTTATACGTGTTCCATTTCAAAAATGGAACAAGCGGAACAAGATCTGATAAATGACAAAAAAAATATTATGCTTGCATAGTATTTTTACTGGTAAACCTTCGGTCAAAATGCCTAATTTTACCGCAACCAATTATATAACATGAATAAAGTTGTGAGCGGTGCCGATGAGGCCATACGCGATATTGAAGACGGCATGACCCTTATGCTCGGCGGATTTGGCATGTGCGGCCTCCCCGAAAAAAGCATCTTAGCCCTTGTTAAAAAAGGAGTGAAAGATCTGACTTGTATATCTAATAATGCCGGGGTAGATGATTTTGGCATTGGGCTATTGCTGCACCAGCACCAGGTTAAAAAAATGATCTCTTCGTACGTTGGCGAAAATGCCGAATTTGAGCGCCAGCTGCTTAGCGGCGAACTGGAAGTGGAGCTGATACCGCAAGGTACGCTGGCTACCCGTTGTATGGCTGCCGGCTATGGTATGCCTGCTATATTCACCCCGGTAGGTATAGGTACCGAAGTAGCCGAGGGCAAGGAGGTTCGCAATTTTAATGGTAAAGATTACCTAATGGAAATGGCTTTTGATGCCGATTTCGCTATTGTAAAAGCCTGGAAAGGAGATAGGTTGGGTAACCTGGTGTATCGCTCTACCGCACGCAACTTTAACCCCGTTATGGCAATGGCCGGCAAGGTAACTATCGCCGAGGTAGAAGAACTAGTAGAACCCGGTGAGCTTGATCCGGATAATGTTCATACCCCCGGCATTTACGTGCACCGTATTTTTCAGGGTGAAAATTACGAGAAAAGGATAGAGCAGAGAACGGTTAGGAAGAAAAACTAAACATATGTTAGACAAAGAAGGCATCGCAAAGCGAATAGCTAAAGAAATAAAAGACGGTTACTACGTTAATCTGGGTATTGGTATCCCAACGCTGGTAGCCAATTATATCCCCGATGAGGTGGACGTAATCCTACAATCAGAGAATGGATTGCTGGGTATGGGGCCTTTTCCTTTTGAAGGGGAGGAGGATGCCGATACTATTAACGCGGGTAAACAAACCATCACCAAATTAGCCGGTTCGGCGATATTTGATTCAGCCATGAGTTTTGGGATGATCCGTGCGAAAAAGGTTAACCTGACCATCCTGGGCGCCATGGAAGTATCCGAAAATGGTGACATAGCTAACTGGAAAATCCCCGGTAAAATGGTGAAAGGCATGGGCGGTGCTATGGATCTTGTAGCATCCGCAGAGAACATTATTGTGGCCATGCAGCACGTTAACAAAGCAGGCGAATCAAAGCTATTGCCAAAATGCACGCTGCCTTTAACCGGTATTAACTGCGTTAAAAAAATAGTAACCGAACTGGCCGTACTCGATGTATTGCCCGAAGGTGGTTTCAGGTTATTGGAACGCGCGCCGGGCGTAAGTGTGGAAGAAATTAAGAAAGCAACCGCAGGTAAGTTGATTATTGAAGGCGAGATCCCGGAAATGGTGATATAAAAGCTTATATAGAGTAACAGATGATTAATTTGACTCACCCGGTCATTGCTTCGCTCGACCACCCTCTCTTCGCTGCGCGGAAAGAGGGTTTTGTATTTCTTCTCACCCTCTTTGCGAAGCAGAGGTCGCGCACGTAGTGCCGCGGGGTGAGTAAAAGTCCTCAGCATCACAAAACATTTCCAAAACTTATAGGCCTTACAATCAATTCCTTTATATTTACCGTCATGAACCATTTGATAGCCCCTTCTATATTAGCTGCTGACTTTGCCAACTTGCAACGCGATATTGAAATGATCAATAATAGCGAGGCAGATTGGTTTCATGTAGATGTGATGGATGGCATGTTTGTGCCTAATATCTCATTTGGTTTCCCGATAGTAAAGGCTACAAAACAACATGCCACCAAACCATTGGATGTGCATCTGATGATTGTTGACCCTGACCGCTACCTGAAAGATTTTGCGGAAGCCGGAGCGGATAGCATTACCGTGCATTTCGAGGCTTGTCCGCATTTGCACCGTACTGTACAGGTAATAAAGCAATTAGGCTGCAGGGCAGGGGTGGCCATTAACCCCGCTACACCTACTGCAATGTTAAAAGATATTATTGCCGATCTGGATATGGTTCTGGTAATGTCTGTTAACCCCGGTTTTGGCGGACAAAAATTTATTGAGCATACCTACACTAAAATAGCCGAGGTTAAAGCCATGAGCGCGAACTCCAACCCAAACCTATATATTGAGGTTGATGGTGGAGTGAGCAACCAGAATATAGCAAAGCTGATAGAAGCCGGTGCCAATGTTTTTGTAGCAGGTAATTCGGTATTCTCGGCGGCAGATCAATCTGCGGAAATTGCCCAACTAAAGCGATCGTGATTATCAGTTTGATAATTTTAAGCCATTATAAAAGCCTTGTAATGGTATAATTGCAAATCAAGGGCCTTTTCTTTATAAAATTCCACTTTTTATAAAATTGTAAAAAATAGTCTATAAAACTTGTCGAATTTATTAACTTCGGCCTTTCTTAATACAAAGTTGATAATTAGTTATTAGTCAAATATAGTTCAACATTATGAAACATAATTTCGGTGCCGGCCCCGGCATACTACCTCACGAAGTTTTAAAACAGGCTGCTGCTGCAGTAATTGATTTTAACGGAACTGGCCTTTCCTTGCTGGAAATTTCACACCGTTCATCGGAATTTGAAGCAGTATTAGATGAAGCCGTAAAACTTGTGAAAGAACTTTTCAGCGTTCCTGAAGGTTATTCTGTTTTGTTTTTACAAGGTGGAGCAAGCACACAGTTTGCATTGGCGCCTTATAACCTTTTACCGGAAGGTGGCAAAGCCGCTTACCTGGAAACAGGTGTTTGGGCAAACAAAGCCTTAAAAGAAGCTAAGTTTTTTGGTGAAGTAGAAATTGTTGCCACATCAAAAGAAAGCAACTTTACTTACATCCCTAAAGATTATACTGTGCCTGCTGATGCAGCTTATTTCCACATTACATCAAACAATACCATTTACGGTACGCAGCTACAAGAGTTCCCTAAATCGCCTATCCCTGTGGTTTGCGATATGTCGTCAGATATATTTAGCCGTACAGTAAACGTTGCTGATTTCGGTTTAATTTATGCCGGCGCTCAGAAAAACATGGGTCCTGCAGGTGTTACTTTAGTTATTGTTAAGGATGACTTGTTAGGTAAAACAGGCCGTAAAATACCGGCTATGTTTAACTATCAGGTACAAATTGAAGGTGGCTCAATGTATAACACGCCTCCTTGTTTTGCTATCTACGTATCCATGCTTACCCTTAAATGGTTAAAAGCAAAAGGCGGCGTTCCTGCTATTGAGGCAGAAAACAACGAAAAAGCAAAAGTACTTTACGAGGAAATTGACCGTAACCCATTGTTTAAAGCGGTTGCCGCGGTTGAAGACCGTTCACGTATGAACGTTTGCTTTGTTACTGAAAACCCGGAACTGGAAAAACCATTCCTGAAATTATGCGACGAAAAAGGCATAGTAGGCTTAAAAGGCCACAGAAGTGTAGGTGGTTTCCGCGCTTCAATATACAACGCATTGCCAATAACCAGCGTTTATGTGCTGATTGATGCCATGCGCGAGTTTGCTGAAAAAAATAAATAGGTTAGTTCATTGGTTCATTGGTTTACTTGTTCATTTGTAATGAAGCAGACCAATGAACTAATGAGCAAATGAACTAATGAACATATAAAATCATGATCAAAATATTAGCTAACGATGGTATCGACCCAATTGGTAAAAAAATGTTGGAAGATGCCGGGTTCTTTGTAGAAACCAATAACATCCCACAGGATGAATTGCCTGTACGTTTACAGGAGTTTGATGCTATAACTGTACGTAGTGCTACTAAAGTGCGTGCTGCTTTAATTGATGCCTGCCCAAATCTTAAGCTTATTGGCCGCGGTGGCGTAGGTGTTGATAATATTGATGTTGACTATGCCAAATCAAAAGGCATAGGCGTATACAATACACCTGCTTCATCATCATTATCTGTCGCCGAACTGGTTTTTGCGCAACTTTTTACCGGTGTGCGTTTCCTGCATGACAGTAATCGCAAAATGCCGGTTGAAGGCGGCACTAAATTTAACGACCTTAAAAAGGCTTATGCCAAAGGTGTTGAGCTGCGTGGCAAAACATTAGGTATTGTAGGCTTTGGCCGTATTGGCCGCGAGGTTGCCAAAATTGCCATAGGTGTTGGGATGGATGTAATTGCTTACGATCTGTTCGAATTTAACCCCGAAGTTGAGGTTGTTTTAGGTACAGGTGGTACTAAAGTTAACGTAACTGTTAAAACAGCAACGCTTAACGAGATCATCAAAACCGCTGATTTTATAACCTTGCACACGCCATTCATTGACAAAGCCTTAATTGGTGCTGAAGAATTAGCGCAAATGAAAAAAGGTGTTCAACTGATCAATATTTCACGCGGTGGATTAATTGACGAATTGGCATTGGTAGATGCATTAAATAGCGGCCAGGTATCATACGCGGCGTTAGACGTGTTTGATAACGAGCCAACCCCTCGTCAGGAGATCTTATCTCATCCAAAAATTTCATTAACCCCGCACATTGGCGCCGCCACAAACGAAGCCCAGGAGCGTATAGGTGTTGAACTGGCCAGCCTAATTATCGGCCATTTTAGTAAATAAGAAAACACTTTATTAAAGTAAAGCCCCTTGCGAATAGCAGGGGGCTTTTTTGTTATCCACTATTGTCATTGCGAGAAGCGTAGCGACGAAGCAATCTCTTTAAGCTATTCGTTTATGCATGGTGTACAATTGTCCTAAAGAGATTGCCGCGCTATCGCTCGCAATGACATGTGGTTGATTTATACACATCTATCCACGTTATTTTCTATTTTTACTAAATAATAATCCTTGTAAGATATGCGAGTTATTCATCCACCCAAACCTGGCGATTACCCGGAATATGCCATTATGTATATGAAGTTGATACCAACAGATGGTTTGATATTAAAGTATCTGCAGAACAACTTTTATAGGGTGAAAGAGCTTATTTATTCCCTGCCCGAAACTACCTTGTTACGCCGTTACGCACCGGGCAAATGGAGTATTAAAGAAGTGCTGGTGCACATTGTTGATGATGAGCGCATATTTGCCTACCGTGCGCTACGCTTTGCCCGTAACGAGCAGCAAAACCTGATTGGTTTTGATCAAGATAGCTACGCTACATATTCGGGTGCCGATAACCGCGACCTCGATAATATATTTGAAGAATACGAAGCCGTAAGGCGCTCAACTATAGCCTTATTCAATGGACTGCCCGAGGAAGCTTTTGACAGGATGGGACATGGTACTGGTACGGCCAATGATGCTACCGTAAGGGCATTGGCTTACCACATTGCCGGGCACGAGATGCATCACTATAATTTAATAAGGGCTAAGTATCTGACGATATAACGGCATGTAAATTGGTAATTCATTCACTATTTAATCTTGGTACAACTTTTCCATTAAAACTTAATGTTTCGCCGGGATAAGCATAGCTATCAGGCGGTATGGCGTCAGGATTTACAATTTGGATTAAACCGTTATCATTGACATATAAACCTGAATAATATGAGCTTTGGCCACATCTAACTATTTCCTTTTTATCACTATTGTTAAGCGCTATCATCCAAAATATGGGATCTTCTTTATCTAACCGCGTCTTTGCTTCGCTGTAAACATCAGCCCATTTCTTACCAACTTTAGACAATAAGAACATGAACAGCGGCTTATAATCATACCCGTAACGGCCGCTATTCATACCGATATGAGTTCGTTCATCGTTTAAAAATTCTTTTGTATTTCGTTGGTGACGAAAATCTCCTCCTCGTGAAACATGATGCTTTGTGCTTAACGATGCCTTATTTTCTTTTCTATATAAAACCTCTTTATCCCGTTTCATTGTTGAATTGTAATAACTGCAATTTACATTTTATGCTGTAATTAAAAATCCTATTTTTGCGATAAGTTCAAATCACGTTAGTATGTGATTCGTTTTATAATTTATTATTAATTAAAATTTAAATCATAGTTGTAGATGATTAGTATTACACTTCCTGATGGTTCCGTTCGTGAATACGACAAAGGGATCACTTCTATGCAGATAGCGCAGTCTATCTCTGAAGGTTTAGCACGTAACGTATTAGCTGCCGAAGTAAACGGCGAGGTTTGGGATGCAAGCCGCCCTATTGAAGAAGATTCGAGCGTTAAATTATTAACCTGGAACGATGCAAAGGGCAAATCAACCTATTGGCACTCATCCGCCCACTTATTGGCCGAAGCTTTAGAGGCCTTATACCCGGGTACCAAATTTGGTATCGGCCCGGCTATTGAAACAGGCTTTTATTACGATGTTGACTTTGGCGACCGCGAATTCTCGTCTGATGAGTTCAAGAAAATTGAAGACAAAGTTATTGAGCTGGCTAAAACCAAAAACGAATACATTCGCAAACCGGTTAGCAAAGCCGATGCTATTGCATATTTTACCGAAAAGGGGGATGAGTATAAACTCGACCTTTTGAAAGACCTGCCAGATGGTGGTATCACTTTTTACACACAAGGTAACTTTACCGACCTTTGCCGCGGCCCGCATATCCCTAATACAGGCGCTATAAAGGCTGTAAAGCTAATGAGTGTTGCCGGTGCATACTGGCGTGGCGACGAAAGCCGTAAACAGCTTACACGTATTTATGGGGTTACTTTCCCTAAAGCGAGCGAGCTTACTGACTATCTGCACCTGATAGAAGAAGCTAAAAAACGCGATCACCGTAAATTAGGTAAGGAACTGGAGCTGTTCGCATTCTCTGAAAAAGTAGGAGCGGGCTTGCCATTGTGGTTACCTAAGGGAACTGCCTTGCGCGAACGCCTGACTAACTTTTTACAGAAAGCACAGGTTAAATCTGGTTACGAGCAGGTTATTACGCCGCATATTGGTCATAAAAACCTATATGTAACATCAGGCCACTATGAAAAATATGGTGCAGATGCATTCCAGCCGATAAAAACCCCGCAGGAGGGAGAGGAGTTCTTTTTAAAACCGATGAACTGCCCGCACCACTGCGAGATCTATAAAACTAAACCACGCTCTTACAAGGACCTTCCGGTTAGGTTGGCAGAGTTTGGCACTGTTTATCGTTACGAACAAAGCGGCGAGCTGCATGGCTTAACTCGTGTACGTGGCTTTACACAGGATGATGCGCACTTGTTTTGCCGCCCGGATCAGGTTAAAGAGGAGTTTAAGAAAGTTATTGACCTGGTGCTTTACGTATTTGGTGCTTTGGGTTTTGACGATTATACTGCACAGATCTCTCTGCGTGATCCTAATAACAAAACCAAATATATTGGTACTGACGAGAACTGGGCTTTAGCAGAATCTGCTATTATTGAGGCCGCTGCCGAGAAAAACCTAACCACTGTAGTTGAATTAGGCGAAGCGGCTTTCTATGGCCCTAAGCTTGATTTTATGGTTAAGGATGCTTTAGGCCGTAAATGGCAGTTGGGGACTATCCAGGTAGATTATAATTTACCCGAGCGTTTCGAGCTTGAATATACTGGTAGCGATAACCAGAAACACCGCCCGGTGATGATACACAGGGCGCCATTTGGTTCACTGGAACGTTTTGTTGCCGTATTGATAGAGCATTGTGCCGGTAATTTTCCGCTTTGGTTGTCTCCCGAGCAATTTATTATCCTGCCTATATCCGAAAAGTATGAAGAATATGCAAAAAAACTTTCAGATGAGTTAAAAGATTCCGATATTTGCGGGCTGATTGACTTTAGAGATGAGAAAATTGGTCGCAAAATACGCGACGCTGAAGTTAAAAAGATCCCTTATATGCTTATAGTAGGCGAAAAAGAGGCAACCGAAGGGTTAGTTTCTGTTCGTAAACATGGTACAGGCGATTTGGGAAGCATGAGCATTGAAGATTTTAAACAACAAATAATTAAAGAAATAACAGTATAACTTGGCTTTAAACAAACCTTTCAACAGAGGACCAAGGCTTCCATTTAAGAAAAAAGAAGCCGAACATAATATCAACCAGTTTATTAGGGCACAGGAAGTGCGCCTTGTAGGTGATAACGTTGAGCAGGGCATATTCTCGTTAAGAGATGCTTTGGCCATCGCACAGGAACAAGAACTTGACCTGGTTGAGATATCTCCAAACGCTGTACCTCCCGTTTGTAAAGTAACCGATTATAATAAATTCGTTTACGAACAAAAGAAGAAGCTTAAAGAGATTAAGAGCAATGCCAAGCAAACCGTAATTAAAGAGATCCGTTTCGGGCCGAATACTGATGACCATGACTTTGAATTTAAATTAAAGCATGCACAAAAGTTTTTGGAAGCCGGCGAAAAAGTAAGGGCTTACGTACACTTTAAAGGCCGTGCAATTGTATACAAAGAACAAGGCGAGATATTATTGCTGCGTTTTGCACAGGCGCTTGAAGATTTAGGTAAAGTAGAGCAATTACCAAAGCTGGAAGGTAAACGTATGTTTTTAACGGTTGCTTCAAAGGCACAGAAGAAATAATATTAATATGCAGATGTGCAGATTTCAAATGTGCATATGCTGTTTTGAAAATAAAACGTTGAGATAACGTCAATCATCTAAAAACAAATAAATAGAGTTATGCCAAAAATGAAAACCAATTCCAGTGCAAAAAAGCGTTTTAAGCTTACTGGAACCGGTAAAATTGCCAGAAAAAACGCATTCAAAAGCCACATCTTAACCAAGATGTCGACTAAACGCAAGCGTAACCTTAGTCATACCAGCTTAGTATCTGCTGCAGACATGGGTAACGTAAAACGTATGCTTTGCATAGGCAAGTAATTAAACAAATTTTTTAACCAGGTATTAGAGTACAGAAGCTTCCGAGAGGGACACTCACTACCAAAAACAACACAAAATGCCACGTTCAGTTAACGCAGTCGCGTCGAGAAGACGCCGGAAAAGGATCATGAACCTCGCCAAAGGTTATTGGGGTTCAAGAAGCAAGGTTTATACCGTTGCAAAAAACACAGTAGAAAAAGGTTTACAGTACGCATATCGTGACCGTAAAACCAAGAAAAGGGAATTCAGAGCATTATGGATACAACGTATCAATGCTGGTGCACGCCAACACGGTATCTCTTACTCTCAATTAATAGGTAAGTTAGCCGCTAAAGAAATTGGTTTAAACCGTAAGGTATTAGCTGATTTAGCGATGAACCACCCTGATGCTTTCAAAGCCATCATTGATGCTGTAAAATAATTAGAGCATACTTTATAAGAAAAGGCCCCGAAATTCGGGGCCTTTTTTGTTGGTTGGTCAGTCTGAGTTTTAAGATCCGCGAGGCCTATGAGGGTGGAATGACATTATCTTTACGAAGCCGTGCAGCGTGACTGCATATATCATAGTGTATTTTGCCTGTGCCGGATTTGGATTTAATGGTGACATTATTTTGTCAGTACCTATTTTTTAAAATACTTATTATCAATCATTTATGTGTTCACGATGGTGTTCACGGCCGTGAACGTGAACACTTTTCACGCCATTTACTAACAAATGGTTCGACAGGCTCACCCTGACACCTGTGAATCACATCGGCGGATTTTCCGAACCTGGTTTCTGCTCCTCATCAACA
>NZ_JAQBOI010000280.1 GCF_028288105.1 Mucilaginibacter sp.
CCTTTAACATCAAACTCTATAGTGCCATTTTTGAACTGCATGTTATTAATCCATGCAATACCCACGTTGTCTACATCATTAAGGTGCAGGCTTCCATCGCCCCCAAAACTTAGTTGCCGGTTAACTACAATAAGGTCCTCCGCTTTTGGGAGTACCTGTTGGCTAAAACAACTCATACTGAGTAAGCAAGCCATAGCTAAAAATAATGCTTTATATGTTTTCATGGATTTTTTATTGCGTTAAAACGGTTTTAATCCCTGGTACAAATTATTCTATCTTTTTTGCATCGTTTACACCACCCTGATATACTCTGCATGTTACAACTTCGCCTTTATCATTCTTGATAAACTCTATTTCGATAGGAGCAATTTTCAAGAAAAACTTATTCTGCGCTTCGGGGAATAGGTCCAATTTTCCCTGACCTGTTGCCTGCCCATATAATTTATTCCCTTCGCGCGTTATGGATAGATTAAAGCCCGGTCTCATTTCATATTTCCCTACATAGCTTTGTAGAACTGCGCTATCCACAGCAACTTCTTTATAAACCTTTGAGCGGTATAAGCCTTTAAAATTGTAAACTTTAGCTATGCTATTTATAATCTCGTTTGTAATAGACCCTTCATCAGAATTCACCATAACAACCACACCATTGCCGCCCTCAAGGCTGCCAAAATACTGGCACCTGAAACCCTCATTTGCACCACCATGCTGAAAATATTTTGTGCCATCAAGATCGTCAATAAAAACCCCAAGGGCAGCGGCTTTATCCAGGTAAGGTGTAAGCCGCAGTTTTGTAGTAGCCTGGTTGAGCACTTTGCTAGATTTACCCTGGTAAGCCAATTGCGTTTCAATAATATATTTAGAAAGATCGGTTGGGTTAGTCCATAAACCGGCGGCGGCCTGTTCCGGGTAAATGTTGTATTTGCCCTCGATCTCGGTGCCGTTATCACGGTAAGCGGTAGCTAATAGTTCTGGTTTTACATTAACCGGCGGTTGTGTATAAGTACTGTTGGTCATACCCATGGGCTTTAATACCTGCTCGTACATAAACTTGTCATAAGGCTGATGGGTAATATCCATCAGTATCATTTGTGAAATGGTAATACCACCGCCCGAATATTCGGACCGTAAGCCCGGCTCAAACATAGAACGGATAGGATCTGAGTTGGCAGGTTTAGTTCCATTAAGTATCTGCACAATAGTGGGTATAGTATCCTTATTGCTATAGCCGCCAAAACCATGCACGTTTAACCCGGCCGTGTGGCTAAGCAGGTTTTTAGTGGTGATTTTTTTATTTTTGGCTACAGAATCATACGGGAATTTCCAACTGGTGAGGTACTGGTTTATATCTTTATCGGGGTCAAGCTTACCATCTTGCACAAGCTTTAAAACACCAATCGCGTTTAACGATTTACTTATAGATGCCGCCTGAAAAAGCGTTTTATCGGTAACCGGTATCTTCTTAGCAGCATCGGCCCAGCCATAGCCCTTTGCCCACGCTATTTTATAATTATGGATAACCGCTACACTAACGCCGTTTAGCTTATAATGCTTCATCCGTTCCTCAATGGTCCATAATGGCTGTCCTTCTGTTTGGATTATACCAACCAGGCTTTTCTCTACTAATTGTATTTTCTTTTGCAGGGTATCATTTACTTTACCGGTTGATTGTGCTCCTGCATCAAATCTGCTTAGTAAAAATACCGCAAACAGGATGTATATTATTTTCTTCATAAATTATGTAAGGTTTCTGATTATTCTGCCCGCAAACTTTGTACCGGGTTTGCCACCGCTGCTTTTATCGCCCTAAAACTTATGGTAGTTAAAGCAATAATCAATACTGCCAACATTGGCAACGCGAAGAACCATACGCTAAATTGTATCCTAAACTGATAGTTCTGCAACCATTGGTAACTACCCCAATAAGCCAGTGGCAAAGCAATAACGTTTGCAATAATTATCAACCCCACAAAGTCCTTTGCTATCAGTGTTAATATATTAGGGATAGATGCGCCCAGGATCTTACGAATACCAATCTCTTTTATGCGTTGCGATATAGTAATAAGTGTTAAACCAAACAGCCCTAAACAAGCCACAAAAATGGCAAAACCCGAGAACAGGCTAAACACCTGCCCGAAATTTTGCTCCGTTTTGTATTGCTGATCAAAAAATTCATCCAGGAAAAAGTAATCAAAAGCGGCATCTGTAAAAACACCTTTATAGGTTTTTTGAACTTGCGCGATTGTGGCGGACATATCCGCACTGTTCACCTTTAGTTCGTAATGGGTAATGCTGGATGGATCTATCTGCCTGAAAACAATTGGCGTAAACGCGTCTTTCAATGATGTTTGATGGAAATTCTTTATCACCCCAACAATTTCGTTCTCGAAAACTCTGCCTCTGCCATTCTTTGTTTGCACTATTTTACCTACGGCATCCTCTGCGTTCTTAAAACCTAAAGATACAACCGCGGCCTCGTTCAGCATCATGGGTTGCCTGCGGGCAGAAAAATCAAACTTAAAATTATCGCCGGCAATTATCTTTACCTTAAACTGATCGATAAATTTTCCGCCTATTTCAAATGTAGGCAGCCGCACAGCCTTTTCTTCAGCATCGATTGCCGGGCGACTGTACGACATAACGTAGTCAATATTTTGCCCCGGTATGCTGGACGATGAAGTAGCGCTTTGTATGCGCGGGTTGCGTAAAAGTTCTGTCTGGAAAACGCTATCCTTAGACGCGTAATTGATGGCGGCGGCATCATCGGCCCTTACGCTTTGTGGCGCCAGTACAATAAGGGTTTGCTTCATATCCATACCCTGGTTAGAGCTTTTCATGAAATTAACCTGGCGGTATACGATCAACGTGCCGATCATAAATGTTATGGTAGCCGCAAACTGGAAAACCACCAGTGATTTACGGAGGGTGATATTACCACCCATATTAGGGAATTTCCCTTTTAAGATCTGTACGGGTTTATAATTAGAAAGTACCAGTGCCGGATATAATGCCGATAGTAAGATCCCTGCCAATACCACACCGGTAAAGCCAAGCAGGAAAACAGGATCTTTCCAAAGTATAAACTGCATTTGTACGCCACACAATGTACTAAACCACGGCATTGACATGATCACCACAACCACGGCTACCACAATACTGAATACATTGATCAGCATCGACTCGAACAAAAACTGAGTAACAAGCTGTATCCGTTGCGAGCCTAATACTTTGCGGATGCCTACCTCTTTGGCCCTTTCTATCACTTTAGCAGTAGAAAGGTTGATATAATTAATGTAAGCGATAAGCAGGATTAGCGCAGCTATCAAACCTAAATACCATACCATTTTGCCATTGCCGCCGGTGCTTATCTCTTGTGTAAGGTTTGAATATAAATGGATATCCTTTAATGGCTGCAACGCTAACCGGATGTTACCAATATTAGTTTTGCCTAAAGTAAAGCTGGAGCTTGGGTTACCATCGCTGATACGCTTGTGCATAAAAGCAGGCAAACGTGCCTCAAACGCTTGCTGGCTGGTATGGGGCGATAATAAAACGTAGGTATAAAAATCCGGGTATAGCCAGTCGCCGGCTTTCAGATCTTGCGACACCAGGAAATCAAACTGTAGGTGCGAATTAGCAGGTACATCCCGGCAGATCCCTGTAATGGCTGCGGTAATATTAGTGCCTGAGATCTGCTGCTGTATTTTAATAGTTTTGCCTACAGCATCCTGGTTAGGGAAATATTTTTTAGCTGTCGATTCTGTAAGCACAACCGAGTTAGGGTTATTCAAAGCAGCCATTGTCCCTTTAACCAGAGGGAAAGAAAATACTTTAAGGAACGATGCATCTACCATGTACAACCGGCGTTCGTTAAAAGCGGTGAGCTCACCACCGGGGAGTTGCGTACTTACCTGCCCCTCCATTTTAGATACCCGGGTCATCTCCTGCACATCCGGAAACTCTGCTTTTAATGCCGGGCCAACAGCCGAATATGTTTTGGGCAGGTTTTCTGTTAAGTTACCTTCGCTATAATTCTGGTGCTTAATACGGTAGATGGCGGCCCCGTTCTTCTGGAAATTATCGTAGCTTAACTCAAAGCTAATGTATTGTACAATAAGCAGGCATGCCACAAGCCCTACAGCTAACCCCAATATATTAATTAACGAAAAAACCTTCTGATGAAGTAATATGCGCCAGGCTATCTTTAAATGATTTTTGATCATGATTTTTTTCCTATCCTTCTTTTACTCTGTTTTTAAACTCTTTACCGGGTTCGTAAGGGCGGCTTTTATACTTTGGTAACTCACTGTAAGCACCGTGATACCAATTGCACCCACAGCCGTAAACGCGAAGATCCACCAGGAAAGCTCGGTACGATACTTATAATCTTGCAGCCAGCCATGCATAAAGTAGTATGCGGTTGGTATAGCAATTAATAATGATATACTTACCAGGATAATAAAATCGGTTGACATTAACCGCCATAAGCTAAATACCGATGCGCCTAATACTTTACGAACCCCGATCTCTTTAATGCGTTGCTCGGCCATAAACGATGCCATGCCAAACAAGCCCATACAACTGATAAAGATTGCCAATAGGGTAAAGAAACCGGCCAGCTTGCCTACACGTTCTTCATTAGCAAACTTTTTATTGTACTCATCATCTGTAAACTTATAATCGAACGGGCTACCCGGGTCATACTGTTTAAATACGGCTTCAATTTTACTTAAGGATTCGCGCGTGCTTTTTTTAGGGTTCAGGCGGATATCAACCATATCGCCGGCTCCTTTATCCAAAATAAATATGCTTGGTTTAACCGGCTCGTATGGTGATGACATTACCATATCTTTTATTACAGCAATCACTTTAAATTTATCTCTATCGCCCCACTCTATAATTTCGCCTACGGGGTGTTTAAAGTTCATGAACTTTGCAGCCGATTCGTTCAATATCATAGCACTTGAATCGCTTATGTATTCACGTGAAAAATCACGCCCTTCGGTAATTTTCCAATTAGCTAC
>NZ_JAQBOI010000008.1 GCF_028288105.1 Mucilaginibacter sp.
CCATTTTGTACACCAGGCTTCCATTTTGGTGAGTTTTTAAGTACGCGTACGGCCTCTTCATCGGTGCCGCTGCCTAATGATCTCAACACTTTTATACCAGATAGCGAACCATCCTTTTCTACTACAAAAGTTAAAATCGTGCGGCCTTGTACTTTATTCTTTTTTGCTTCGGCGGGATATTTTATGTTTTTAGCTAAATACTGTTGAAAAGCTTCATACCCGCCAGGGAAACCTGGAGCATGCTCAACAGCAGTAAATACCTGTGTTTTGTTTTCTGGGATGGTATCAGCCGGTGCTGCAGGTAATTTATCTTTTTTAGGGTCGTAGGTTACTATAGTAGTACGATAAGTGGTATCTGCCAGCACTGCCTTAGCAGGGCTTTCAAAAACGGCCTCAGCTTTATCATGAATGGCATCTACCGCCCTGCTATTACTTATTGTTGCCGATGATAATACCAGCATTAATATAAATAATGGTGCAGATAGGCCATATTTGATTAGCTTAATACGCTGCGATTTATTCTTCTGTAACATTATTATCCGCTTTTTTAATAAACTGTGATTAAAAAACGGGTTAACTAAATGGTGTGCCGGGGCTTCAAACGTTTGGCTTAACAACAGCATGGCATAGTCGGCTCTATTGGTACCGGCATCAAGTGTGTGCTTATCGGCAATATATTCGTGTACATGCTTTATGGCAAAACGATACAGGTAAACAATAGGGTTAAACCAGTTTATGATCATCACCGCTTCTATGATCAGCACATCGGCCGAGTGGAACTGGCGGGCGTGAACTAACTCGTGGCTTTCTATCACATCCTTACCATCTATCCCCTCGCTTACCTTTACTTTATTAAAAAAGGAGTAAGATGTTTTTGGTGACGGATCTTTAATTATCCGCCTTAGTAATATCAGTTGCAGCATTAACTTCATCGCCAAAAACATTACCCCTGCTGTATATAGCACTACCAGCACCTGGCCAATAGTAACCGGGTTATCTTTTATAGGCGCTAAATCGGTTATACTTATGTTGCTGCCATATATGGTGTACTTCACCTGCTGTGTAATAAATAGGCTTTTAACCCAATCGCTTTGTATAAGCGGTATAAAAAACGACAGGATAGCTGTACCAACCAAATAAATACGGTTAAGCTGAAAAAATGTTTCCCGGCGAAGCAATAAAGAATAGAACCCGAAAAACAAGGTGAGGTAAATATTTACCAGCAATAAATAATGCCACCAGTTCATAACTATTTATCTTTAAGTTTTTCAATCAGTTTCATGATCTCATCGGCCTCTTTCAGATTAATTTTTTCCTTATTCACAAAAAAGGATAATATCCTGTTCACCGAATTATCGAAATAGCCGCTAAGTAATTTATCGGCAGCAAAGTTTTTGTACTCTTCTTTACTCACCACGGGGTAATACTCGTGGCTTTTGCCAAAGGCATTATGATCAACAAAGCCTTTGGTTTCCAGTATCCTTATAATTGTAGATACGGTATTATATGCCGGTTTTGGCTCGGGTAAAACATCTAAAACATCTTTTACAAAGCCCTTTTCCAAAGTCCACAACACCTGCATAATTTGCTCTTCGGCTCGGGTTAAATCTTTTATTTCCATTTCCTTAAATAACTATTAGTACCTTAATACTAAGGTATATCATATAAATCAAATTAACAACTAAATGTTTAGTTTATTTTAATTTAAACTTTTATTTGTCTATTTGGTTCTAAAACACAACCCAAATTATAAATGGATATCACCTTTCACGGAGCCGCCCGTAATGTAACCGGCAGCAAGCACTTATTACGTTTACAGGATGGCACAAGTGTATTATTAGATTGCGGCATGTTCCAGGGATTAGGCGACCAAACCGAAGACATGAACGAGCACTTTGGTTTTAACCCACAAAAAATCGACTACCTTATTTTATCGCACGCGCATATAGATCATTGCGGATTGATACCCCGTTTGGTATCTGAAGGGTTTGAAGGCCAGATATTTTGCACCGCCCCTACTATGGATCTGGCGCGCATCCTGTTAATGGACTCGGCAAAAATACAGATGCAGGATGTGGAATATAGCAATAAGCACCGTGCCCGTAAAGGCTTGCCCCTGCTGGATGCCCTTTACACCGAAGATGATGCAATGGAAGCCATGCGTTTATTCAAGATTGTAGATTACCACGAAGAATACGCGATAACACCGCGCTTAAAATTTCAATTTACTGATGCAGGGCACGTGTTGGGCAGCGCGGCAGTGCATGTTACTGTTTTAGAAGATGGCAAAGAAACGCATATTACCTTTAGCGGTGATGTGGGCCGTTACGGCGATCTGTTGCTTAAAAACCCGCAAACCTTCCCCCAGGCAGATTATATTTTGCTGGAATCTACCTATGGTGATAGCCTGCATAAAGATATTGGCCCTATTGAAGATGCCTTGCTGGACGTAATTAAACAAACCTGCGAGGTAAAGAAAGGCAAGGTGATCATACCTGCCTTTAGCGTTGGCCGCACGCAGGAACTGCTATATGCCCTAAACGCCCTGGAACTGAGAGGTGTATTGCCAGATGTACCTTATTATGTTGATAGCCCATTATCTGAAAAAGCTACACAAGTATTAAGGGATCATCCGGAGGTGTATAATAAGGATGTGAAAGAGGTAATGAAGACAGATGCCGACCCGTTTGGTTTTAAGGGTTTGAAATTTATACAGTCTACCGCCGAATCTATCGCTTTAAATAGTGATGTAAGGCCTTGCGTTATCATATCCTCATCGGGCATGGCTGAGGCAGGCAGGGTGAAACATCATATAAAGAATAACATTAACAATCAAAAAAATACCATTTTAATGGTTGGCTACGCCGAACCAAACTCGTTAGGCGGCAGGCTTGCCCGTGGCGAAAAAGAGGTGCATATTTTTGGCGAGCAATACCAGGTAAATGCCGAAGTACAATCGATCAAAAGTATGAGCGCCCATGGCGATTACGAGGATCTGCTTCATTTTATATCCTGCCAGGACCCTAAACATGTAAAAAAATTATTCCTGGTGCATGGTGAATATGAGGTGCAACAACACTTTGCCGATAAGCTAAGGGAAAAAGGCTTTGCTAATGTAGAGATCCCCTACCAGCACGAAAAAGTGGTGTTGGAATAACTCACCTATTAAAAATTAAAAAGAAAGCCAGCTTAAGCAGGCTTTCTTTTTATAATCACAATCATGTTTTTTATTTCAGCATAACGTTAGCGCATTGGCCGGATAGTACTTGTACATTTTGGCTGGTGCTGTAAGTTGGCGGGGTTATGCCATCTAACCCTTTTAGGAAGTATACTTTCCCTTTTACAGTATATTGCCCCGGCGGCACATCAACCGTGTAACAATACAATGCCCCGCACGATGGTGCGGATGTATAATGCCCTCCAAAAATTGAGTGCGTATTTGAAATACCAACTACGTCTACATACATCACATTTACACCTTGTGGTTTCCAGCCATATTCTGTCTGGTTGGTCCATACTATAATACTTCCTTTTGCCGGTGGGGGCGTTGTACCGCCACCATTTCCTGTACCTGTACCACCACCACCTGTTCCGGTGCCACCACCACCGGATCCACATGGCCAGGTTGTAGTTTTTACATATTCGGTCTCCTGATTATTAACTGTCCCTTGTGCAGGAACACCAACAATTAATTTTCCGTTTTTCATTTTTAACGGGAAAATTATGGTTTGGCCACCAACAACAAACGTCATGGTAGATGCACCCGAATTATAAGTACCTGTTGTTGCAGTTCCATTACTGCAGGCCATAGCTGTACTGCCGTTAAGTTTTAGGTACGCGTTTCCTTGTCCATCGTTGCGGGCCCAGGTTGCTTCTAACGAAGCGGTGCCACCTGTTCCGTCGGGTTCTTCAGTATCCTCGCTGTCATCATCATCCATTGATTCTTTTTGGCAGGAAACTGTAAATAAAACAACAAGTAAAATGGAAAAGATTGTGATAAGTTTTAGGCATTTCATATGCGAAATATTGTATTTAAGATGAGGTTTGGGTTTCTTTTTACAAAGATGCCCGCGACCTGTTATGCATACAATACTTACTTGTGGGTATATTTCATTTTGGGTGATTACACGGGCATCCGGGGGTGATTACACCGTAACAAGGCATCAATCGAAATAAAATCAAGCTTTGTTGAAACATTAATTGACTATCATTTATCATCGCAAATTCAAGGCCCTTAAAACAGAAAACCCCGGATAACCGGGGCTTTCATATTCTATTTTTTCAAACCAATTTCCCTTAACCGTTCATCCAGGT
>NZ_JAQBOI010000050.1 GCF_028288105.1 Mucilaginibacter sp.
AGCGGTTAACCGTTACATTTTTGTTTGTGCCGTTTGTGCCATCACCACCAATACTTAAGATGCGTTCCAGCCCGCCGCCGAACGCGCCGATAACATAATCGAACAGGTCCCAGGTTTTAACGCCAAGGGCTTCGCGGGCGTAAAATGCCTCATGCGGATCGGGTGTTTTAAAGTTGGTAATGTCCAGTAAACCCTCATCAACAATGGCGATAGTATAGGTCATTTCTTTGCCCGATGCCTCGGATACCGTAATGGCCGATTGTGTTTCGGGCCGGATCTTATCCGGCATACTGATGATTGGTTTCAGGATGGTTTCGGGATTATCTACTGTTAGCGGGATGGCGCCATACATGCGTATAGGTAAATCGTTAACGGTTTGCGCATGGCGCTGCAGCAGCGTAACGTTCACAAAAACGTTTGGCGCCATGGTTTCGTCTATCTTAAAACTGTAGCGGGTTTGGCCTTTTTTAGTATCAATCCAGGTCGTTTTTAAAACCTTGCTACCATTTTCAAAGCTGATCAATGCCCGGCCATCGCCACCTGTAGGGATGGTTAGGGTAGCTTCCTCACCAACTTTGTAATTGGTTTTATCGGCGGTGAAAGATAGCATTGCTGCCTCGGTAGGGTCGGTTTGCTGCAATCGTTCCGACCAGTTTGGCCAATCGGCATAAATGATCTTACCGGTTGAATGGCCCGTTTCAGGGTCTTTAACACGGATAAGATAACGGCCCCAATCTGCCTGGTTAATTTTCAGGTTCCATTTGCCTTTGCCGTTAACCAGTTGTACGGTTTCAGTTTTGATAAGTTTGTTGTAACGGTCTTGCGTAAAGTTGCTTAGCTCGTTACCTGTCTCGTCCCACCACCAACGCCATTGGATCTTGTAAAGTTCCAGCTCAACGCTGCGGCTGCCAGCCATAGCATTGCCTTTTGTATCCACATCGGCTATTTCAATTACATGGGTTTTATCGGTAACCAGCATGCCGCTCAGGTCGCTGCCTTTTGGTGTTTTAATACCCACGTAGCCATTATAAACATTATACGGCATACTTGCCTGCTGTAAACTAAAGTTGCCTCCCGGCTCAAATACTTTTACCACGAAGTTAGCGCGTAGCTGTCCCGGGGCTTGTTTTTCTACATTGATATCTGTATTGATCGCAGCTGCACCATTTTCATTTAACTTGCCATCGAAAACGGTTTGGGTTTGTGTGTTAAAGGCGAGGGTAGGATCGTCAAAATTATAATCCTCATAGCCCTTAAAGCTTGTTTTTTGTGATGACAGGAAGGCATCCACCTTGGCTTTTAAGTTTTGTGCTATCCCACCAAACAGCCATTGCGCGTTTAGCGTGCCGTTTGCACCGCTGCCTTTTGTAAGTTCAGTAGCTCCGCCAAAATCAAGTTTCAGCTTCAAGCGGTTTGGCATAATGGTTTCCACCTTTATCTTCTTCTCGAACACAGCGCCACCAACTTTTACCTTGGCATTCCAGTTACCGGTAGGGGAAGAAGTTTCTGTTGCGATATGGAAGCTGTAAAAGCCGTCGACAGAGCTTGTTTGGGTTAAGCGGCGATACAATTGGCCGTTCGGATTGGTTAATTCAAACGCCACCGGGTGGTCTATCGGTAAGGTTTTTAACTTATCTTCCAGAATAAACGTCACAAATATGGAATCGCCGGGGCGCCATACACCACGCTCCCCATAAATGAAACCTTTTAAGCCGTTTTGAACCTGCTCGCCGCCCACATTAAAGCGGGACAGTGGGAGGGAACTACCATCGTCCAGTTTCAAATAACCGCGTTCGTTGCCTTTTTTAGCTACCAACAGGTATGGTTTACGTTTCATGTTGAAAGTAGCCATGCCATCCCCGTCAGACGTGGTTTTGAAGATGACTTGCTTTTGATAATCAAGTAGTTCCAGTTCAACGCCACTCATCGGGGCAGCGCTTAATATGTTGGTTACAGCAACCGTCATGTTGTTATCGTTGCCGCGTTTGGCTATAAGCCCTATGTTTGATGCGATGATATTGCGTGTGGCCCAGCGTTGTTTGCTGAAGTACGATTCGGTACATGGGTCATTCCGGTCCTGCCAGTTGTAGTTTTCGGGGTAATAGTTGTCATACCGCTGCCAAAATTCATCATCCTCGTCGTTTACCTTGCTGATATTGTCGCCACTGTACTCATTTTCCTCATATTCGTTATCCTCGTTATTTTTAGCAATGAGTTTACCCGCGCTGCAATTGTACAACGAGTACTCTTTTCTAAAACCGATAATGACACGATAAATAGCGCCCGGCTCTGCCCGCATTAGCTGGTCAACATCCAGCATAAAACGGTTCTTTTTCGCCAAATTTAGGCCCTTATCCGTATCTAAACGGATCGTTTTCTGCACAATTGGCTTGCCTACGTGCCTCAATTCGTAACCGCCATCAAAACCGTTGTTCTGGAAATACTGGGGCACGTTATTCTCGTAGATCTTGATAATGCTCACATCAACAGAGCTCAAATTTACCGCCTCAAAAGGCATCATCAGTTTGCCGGAGTCTGGCAGTATCACCCCCTTGCCGGGGATAGTCACCGCAGGTTCGCGGTTCTCAAAAAACACATTGGCGGCATATGCTTTTTTGATCTTTCTGTGGTAGATGTCTTCTACGCCCTCGTTAACAAAAACGCTGAAATTGCCTTGCAGGCGTTCGGGTGCATAAACCTTTACTATACTCCCATCAATAGTGTAAGCAAGATTAGCTGAATTGGTTATACCTATTAACCCGTTCAGCTCCTGGCCTACCATAATAGGGTCGGAGAATTGCACCGCTACGTACTGGTCGTTATCCTGCACGGCTTTAATATCCAATACTTTAAACTCGCCCAAAGCTGGTACCCTAAACTCCTGGCTGCCTTTTTTGTCTATATCCAGTTTATCGCCATCCCAGTTAACAGTTAGTGGCTTAGCGGTTGTTGAACGGCTTATTTTAGTGATGGTAAATTGGTGCGATTTTGCTATTGGATTATGCTGCCAGCTTACTTTTACCGGCGTGGCATAGCTAACGTTCAAAAGCTTTTCTACACCTGCCTGGTCTTCGCCATCTGCGGTTTGTATATTACCGGTCAGCTTCATATTTTGGCCTGATGTGGCGCTTTCGCTTTGCAGACCTACGAAGGTTATACTGAAATCGGGTTTAATGGTTTGGAAACTGAACTTGAAGTGCTCAAAATCGCTGTCAACTTTAATGATCTTCCCCAAGTTAAAATCGGCACTGTATTTTTTATCTACATCCAATGCAGCTGCCGGGCGAAACTCAATAGTCCTGTCATCCACCCAATAGGCTTTACCTTTAATGGATGGTGAAAAGTCGAATATATCATCTTTCAACTGTTCGTTTTGGGCATGGGCAACCTGTACTTCTCCGGCAAGTTTTATGCGGATACCGCTTTGTTTGGAAATAACGCCCGTAGTGTACGATTCTATATACCGGCCAAAAGCGGCATCAACTTTTTGGTTGTTGCGGTGGTGTTGCCTGGCAAAATATATAACCAAAGCAATAAGTATGAGCGATACAGATACAATAATTTGCCCTCTTCGAGAAAGGAAAAGGTTGGAAAGGTAATTCATAGACAGGTTGGTAAATTGCTATGAATTTATAAAACTTTTGGCAAATTAGTATGCAGTGAAAAATATATTTGCTCACATTAATACGGCTTATTTTTGATACGTTTATATTATAAATCAATTGGTTATGCAAAGTTTTATTATCCCTACCTTAAGTGTGAGTAACGGCGCGGCGGCTATTGAATTTTACAAAACAGCCTTTGGCGCTATTGTAATAGCGGGCAATACCGACCCGGATGGCTCAACTGTAGCTGAACTTTCTATTGAAGGCGCACGTATTGTTGTTGCGGATGCTTCGCCCCGTCATGGTAATTCCGCGCCGGAAGTATTGGGTGGCATAAGTGTGCGGATTGGATTGATGGTAGAAAATCCGGATGCTTTAGCCGAACGTGCCATAGCAGCAGGGATCAAAACAGTTTATCAGGTTGCTGATCAACCTTATGGTTATCGGTTGGGGCATTTTATTGACCCGTACGGGCATCATTGGGAGATTGGGAAGCCATTGTAATAGATCTTTGATTAGATTATTTCGAAGCAGTTGTAATTTCCAACGTTAATGACATGGTAATATTACAGCAACAAGTGTTCACGTTCACGGCCGTGAACACCGTGGATGCTTTGCAAGTATATAATAATCAGGTATTTTAATTTTTATGGCTGACAAAACAGCGTCACCATTTTTGTCAAATAAACAGTCAAAGACCGCGATGCTTCGCGTCTCCTTTAGAAAGGTAAAACGATATGGTAGAATTACTTCTCCTCCGCCGCTTTATCCAAACAATCCTGCAATACTTTTGCAAATTGCTTATCGTTTGGTGGGGCGAAGATGGTGTTGTGTTCGCCGGGGATATCATGTACATTAACACCTTTTAGCGCGTAGGGTTTCCAGCCTAAAAATTTAAAATCATCCATGTAGAATGTTCTTTTTTTGGCCCTGAACAGTTCAATGGCGATGTTTACGGGCGTTAGCAGGTAATTACGCTGTGCAGCCAGGCTTCTTTCGTGTATATCATCGGTATAAGCCGAAAATCCTTCCTTTTTCTTCACCTTATCGGGAAATATGCTTTTGAAGATCTTTTGTATGCGGCGCCCTATCTCACGGCTTTTATATTCTATTGTCCGTTTTGGGTCCTGCACAAATAGCACAGGGGTATAAGCAAGCTGCTTTACAAAGAACCAGCTGTTGGTCAATCTCTTTTTTAACCAGGGGTCGTAGATCTGGGTTTGATCTGCATAGGTATCAAACATGGCCAGCATTTTTACATCTTTGCCCATAGCCAGCATTTGTTTGGCCATTTCGTATGCTATTAAACCACCAAGCGAGTAGCCTGCAACCGCATAAGGGCCAACCGGGTCGTGGTTAATTATCTCGTCGACATAATTGGCGGCAATTTCTTCCATTACGTCCAGCGGTTCGTCTATACCGTTCAAACCTTTAGCCTGTAAGCCGTAAACAGGTTGCTCGTCGTCCATATTCATGGCAAGGGCGTTGAATAGTAATACATTTAAACCGGCGCCATGCACAATGTATAGGGGCATTTTGCTGCCTTTTGGTTTAATAGGCACTAACGATTCCCAGGTTATAGCTTCGGCATCTATCTCTAAACGGGCGGCCAGTTTTTCGACGGTTGAATATTCAAAGAGGGTAGCCAACGGTAGGCGTTTACCTGTTTCCTGCTCTAAACGGGCCATTATTTTAACAGCAACCAAAGAGCGGCCACCCAACTGGAAGAAATTATCGAAGATGCTTATTTTGTTAAGCTCCATCATTTCTTCCCAAATGTCGGCAACCAACTTTTCGTTGCTGGTACGTGGGGCAACATATTCTTCGGAACGGTTAATATGGCTGTAGTCTGGTTTGGGTAGGGCTTTACGGTCTATTTTGCCGTTTGGTGTGGATGGGATCACGTCCATCAGCACATAATCGTCAGGCATCATATATTCGGGCAATACGGCAAGTAATTCCTTATCCCATTTATCTAATATGCTTTTATCGGGGATACCTGTCTGGCCCGATTCTAAGACGATGTAAGCCACTAACCGGGGGATGCCGGGTGTGTCTTCGCGTGCAATAACAACGGCTTGTTTAATACCCTCCTGTTTACCCAGGTTGTGTTCTATCTCGCCAAGCTCGATACGGTAACCACGCACTTTTACCTGATGATCTATACGGCCAAGGTAAACGATATCGCCATCCGGTTTCAGTTTAGCCAAATCGCCGGTGCGGTAAATTTTTTCGCCGGGGGTAAACGGGTTATCGATAAAACGTTCGGCGGTAAGATCGGGACGGTTCAAATAACCCCATGCCATACCTGCGCCGCCAATATATATTTCGCCTATCTCGCCATTGGTCAAGTTGTTCTTTTCTTCGTCGAGGATGTAAACCTGTGTGTTATCAACCGGCCAGCCTATGGTGATGTCGTTGGCATCGGTAACGTGTTTGATAATGGAATAGATAGTGGTTTCGGTAGGGCCATAAAGATTCCAAAGCTCTTTACTAAGCGGTATTAACCTTTCGGCAAGGTCTTTAGCCAAAGCTTCTCCACCACAAAATATTTTCAGCGGCAAAGGTTCCTTCCAGCCAACTTCCAGCATCATGCGCCAGGTATATGGGGTGGCCTGTAAAATGGTTACCCCTTCGTTACGTACAATATCCAGCAAAGCGCGGCCATCTTTTGCGGTAATGGAATCGGCCAGGATAATTTGAGCGCCACTGCATAAGGGCAGGTAAATATCTATCCCGGCAATATCAAAAGAAATGGTTGCAACAGCCAGCGTTATATCTTTTGATGTAATGCCCGGTGTTTTCTGAAAACTATACATCAGGTTAACCAAACTATGATGTGCTATTTGCACCCCCTTTGGCTTACCGGTAGAGCCCGATGTATAAAGCACGTAGGCAAGGTTTTGCCCGGTTACTTTAACATCCGGTTCATCGTTTGAATAATCTTTAGATGCAGTAAGTGCTTCTTCAATTAAAACCTCGGTAGTGTTTGAAGCAAAGTGGCCTTTATATTTTGTTGATGTAATGAGTATAGTAGCGGCCGAATCATCCAGCATAAACTCGATGCGGTCTTTCGGATATTCAGGGTCGAGCGGGACGTAGGCGGCACCGGTTTTAAGGATAGCCAGCAGGGAGATGATCATCTCGGGCGATCTGTCGAGCGCGAGGCCAATGATATCGCCGGTTTTTACGCCTTTTTTTAGGAGTTCTTTGGCTAAACGATTTACTGTATTATTTAATTCGGTATAAGTAAACGCGGTATGGTGAAACCTTAACGCAATTTTATCGGGGTACTTATTAGCACTCGCGGTAATTAAATCGTGAAGCGGCTTTTCTTTTGGATAATCTACTGTTGTATTGTTTAATACTGCTTCCATACTTAATTATCCCCGGCCCTATAAATTTAATATCTTGTTGTTTTAATTGCTATTACGGGTAGCAAATTCCCGCTTTATAATGTTATCCAATAACCCGTTGTACTTACGTAATTAGTTAGTGCCCGGGTTATGTGGTGTATGAATAAATTTTTTGTTAGCCCCCTTTAATTTGAACAGCAGGGCAAGCATCGCGAAAAATATTAGTGGTATTTTAAGCATGGCGCCCAGCAACTTACTGTTAAAGAACCCGGCGGGTACAGCAACTAATATACCAATATAGCAGCAAGCAGTTGCAGCCAGCCATAATTGCCAGCCTGGGCCAATGCCCGGTGTTAGCAATGATATCAACAGCATTAGCGGCATTAGCCCCAGCATTAATATACGTGGTAGTATGGCCGTTTGATAGATCTCGTTAAAATAATCAAAGTTGCCATGTTTAAACAGTTCTGTAAAGCCGGTTAAGCCGTAAGTTTTTAACAGGTTGAACTGGGCTGATAACCATCTGCGGCGTTGTTTTTTAAATACTTCGGGGTTGCTTACCTTTTCGTCATATACATAAGCCTTATCGGCATAAGCCACATGGATTTTTTGGCGGGTAAGTACCAGGCCCATTTCTTTGTCAAAGCCACCAACGGCATCAATTTGTGCCATTGTATCTTTAAATAGCTTAAACTCCAGCGCCATGCCCGAGCCAATTATGGCCGCCGAAAGCTTGAACACCTGCTGTGCCTTACGGAAGATGTGGTTATTTATTTCCTCGCTTATGGCATCTAATATAGCCACAGGTGTTTCGGTGTTTTTTGCTATGCGATGGCCTTGTATAACACGGTTACTATTGTGCAGGTAATTGTTTATCTGGTGCAGATAATCAGGCGCGGCTATGTTATCAATATCGAATACTACTGCAGCATCAAAATCCTCGTGCGTGGCGGCTATAGCTGCGTGCAAGGCCTTTGATTTGGTGCTGCTTTCAAACACTACCTCAACCACCTGCAAGGGCATAGTTTTTAATTTTTCGATGGTTTGCGGCTGCATAGAATCGGCAATAACACAAACATGAAATTTATCTTTAGGATAATCGATGGTTAAAGCTTGCGCGGCAGAGTTCAGAATGATCTCGTCCTCTTTATAGGCACAGATATAGATCACAAATTTACTGTAAGCAGTTGCAGCAGGAGGGGGCTTCAGTTTAATCAGCTTACCTAAAACGGAAAATATGAACAGGTATAGGCTATATACCCCCAGGTAAATAAATACAAGGGTGAAAATTATCGAGAGAATAAATACTATAAAACTCATATTGATCCTGCTTTAGATCTTAAATTAAACCTCAACTTTATCTGTTTTATTCTTTTGCAATAAATGTGCAATTACCTCTTTTAACTGGCTGTATCCTAAACTAAATATATCGCGGATGGTAAACTTTAAATGCTTTTTAAGCGCCCAATATCCAAATAACACCCCCGAGAAAAATGTAAACAAGGATGCAACAGCTACAGCGTAAAGGCTGTGAAATATCAGTATCCCAACAAAATCGCCAACCACGTTCACTATCAGCATAATAACCACCTTTGTCATATTTAAACGAGGTTTGCCAATAATATCCAGCGTGATGCCAAAAAATCTGTCAATAGGCATCAGCATAACATAACACATAAAAAAACGGAAGATGTTAACTGATTCTGTCCCCTCATATTTATGGCCAAATAGCAGATCGAAAATAAAACCACCAATAATAAAAGCCACTATAGCTACCGGTAAAAGCATAACGGTAAGCATGCCGGCATATCGTTTCATAATAGCTACCACTTCCTCATCATTTTTACGGTGAACAGCGGCAGATAGTTCTGGCAGGGCGGTGGATACTCCCGCGCGGATAGGTATCTCAAATATTTCCAGCAAGCGCTGTGGCATATAATAAACGGCCACCATTTCGGGCCGGAACATTAGTTTAATAATAAAGGTATCTGAGCTGCGAAGCAGGGAAGCGCCTATTGAAGTGCCTACGCTGTATTTACCAAAGTGTATAAGCTCATTTATTCCCTGGCGACTTTTATACTTAACCGTATGTATTTTGGCCCATCCCATAAAAACGGCAATAAGGCTGATAACAATGTTAATAGCGAAATAGCTATAGATAACCGTATCAAAATTTATGCGGTTAAAAAATATCAGTAACACCAGCATTAATAAAAAGCCACCCTGGTTTATTATTTGCAGTAGCAATAGTTTATCAAAACGTTCTTCGGCTTGTAAGATCCATGATGCTATAGCTGATGGCAGTGTACACAGGTAAATTATACCGAACCATTTAATCGTAGCTTCAACATCGGGGCTGGGGTCTTTATAAAATAAATAAAGCAGTAAGTCTGCCAATACAATTATCGCTGTTAAAATAAAACCGACATACCATGCAGAGCCGGCCATGTTCATCGCTTTACCTCTGTTTGCGCCCGCATAATATTTAATCAGTGAGGTTTGCATAAAACCTGTACGAAAGGTATCGGCTAATAAAAATGTGATGAGGAAAAAGATATAATTACCAAAATCTACCTTAGAAAGGTGATGCGCCATTAACGATAGCGACAGCATCCCTATCAGGGGCATTGCCGCACTGGTAGCCAACGACATGGTATGTTTATTTATTATCTTTTTAAAAAAGGGCATATATGCTGTATACGGCTAAACCCTGTCCCAGGTGGAGGTTTTAAAATTATATTTTTTTATCACCTTTGCCGGGTTGCCAACGGCAACACAATACTCGGGTATATCTTTTGTAACCACGCTGCCCGCGCCAATAACAGAGTGTTTACCAATGGTTACACCGGCTGTAATTACGCTGTTAGCACCTATCCAAACATCATCGCAAACGGTAATTTGTTTTGTGACAACTTTTTGTAAACGGGTGGATATGGTAACATCTTCAAAGCCATGATTAAGGCCGGATAGCACAACATGCTGCGCCATGGTTACATAGTTACCTAATGTTACAGGGCCTATAATAATATTACTTAACCCCACGCCGGTGTGGTGGCCTATAATAACATCGCCAACACCGTTATTAATAGCCACAAAATCTTCTATTACGCTATAGGCACCAAGCTCAAAATTATTAAAGGGAAAAACATCCATTCTGGAGTAAAATCTGACAACCGAGCTCTTGCCCCGTTTGTGTAAAAAGGGGTTAACAAACCATTTTACCCATAGCCTTGGCGCAGACCTGCCCGATTGTACAATAAGCCAGTGCACAAACTTTTTTAAACGCGGATTTGATTTTACTATAGTTAGTAATGACATTTATATTTTTTTATCAGGCGGCTAATTCGGCAAGCTTTTTATCAGTTTCTGCTTTTCTTTCCTGTCTATCTAATCTCAAGGTTACGTTTAACAGTGCACATGCAAGATAGAACAAAATATTTGACGGATATTGCACTAATGCCTGCTGCGGATAATTACCAATATTAAATACAAATATGATTAATACCATTGCCAAACAATAGGTTTTAAGTTCGGGATTTTTTATAAGGTAATAATTATTAATGCCCGTTTTTAATATTACAAACATTAAAACACAAAACAATAATAAACCTATGTACCCCATTTCAACAGCCACCCTTACGTAACCGCTATCGGGCGGGAATTTAGCCAGGAAAGAGTTTGGTGCAAACCGCCGCCCCCATATACCTACCGAGCCCAGGCCACCGCCAATAGGGTGCGATAATATATACGGCTTTATGCGTTTTTGGTTTTCGGCACGTACATTAAAGGATGCATCATCTGATGGCCTGAATGCTGTTTGAAAACGCTTTATAAATTGATTTGAAGTAGGCATAAATATTAAACCGACTAAAATTATACCGGCACCAACAACAAATATTAAAATCCGCTTATTAAAATTCATAACGGCCAGCATAGCTAATGCAGCCGGCGGTAATACAAATGCCCCCCTGGTACCCGAGTATAACATCACCAGGAAAAAGAAGGGTATCATACACCCAAGTATTACTTTTTTATAGGTTTTAATTTTTGTAAATATGATACACAGGCATAACACAGCAGCTACAACCATGTTATATGAAAAGGTAACCGGATCCGGAAATATAGCCACCTTACGCAAATGCCCGTTTATATATAAAAAACTTAAACGTAACGGATCTGAATAATACCAGGCCTTTTCAAATGGGAAAAGGCCAAATTTTTCCTGCTGAAAACCTGATATAGCTGCTAAGAAGGCAAGTACAAGCCACAATTTTAGTAAAAACTTAATATTTGCTACCGATCGTATCTGGTAAACAAATATGAAATACATGAGCATAATAAAGCCCACTGTACGCACGGTATATACCCATGCCAATATTGATGGCGATGCCGGGTTTATTACTTCCAAAAAGTTATAGGCCAGCCAGGCCAGTATTAAATAGCTGATAGGGTTTTGAAAGTAGGTCCAGTCCTTATTGTATTTAAACTTTAGTAAAAAGCCGAATATAAGCAGGTAGGTAATGGCGTCAAGAATAATACCGGTTGGGGTATCGGGCGGCACAAATTCTGAAACATAGTTAAGGAAGAACGAAACAACCATTAATACGGCTATCCCGAATATCGGATAAGCTACTATGCCTAATACCACCGGGATACCAACAAATAGCACAAGCAGGCCCCCCGCTGCAAGAACACCACCCATAGCTACGACAACCGCTATAAAAAGTGCTACAGGCAATATCAGTAGGATCATTTTAAACGTAGAAATTTCACCCGAAAATAACTTTCGAAGGAAATTAATGATAAAGCGGTTATTTTGTGCCTGGTTATTAAGCATATAATGCTTGGTTAGAAGAATAAAATTTTAACTGCCCAAACAAATACACCCACAAATGCTAATACAATTGAAGCTTTGCGTGTTTTTTGCTCAAGTGGGGTAAGGTCTTTAAAAGCATCGCCCTCGTTCTCTGCTGGTTTTATCCTCATTTTTAAAAGGTTAAAGATTTATAGCAGGCAAATATTGCCGAAGTTTATCAGAACCTATCTTTTTTAGGATCAGTTTTATTTAATACCCAACCGGCAAACTTTCCTTCAAGATTTCTTAAATAATTGATGTCGTCTTTTTGCCATTTTGGAATATCCTTGTTGGCTTCGAAAACAGCAATGGTTTTATTAGCAAACAATAACCATTCTTTTGATTTATTGAGCGACGAAAGTGGCGGCGTTTCAATAATGATAATATCGTACTTCATCTTTAACTCGTTAAACCTGCTGCGGATGAAGTTTTCATCGCTCACCTCCAGCAAGGTAACATCACCACCGTGGTTACCCATTACGTTTGTTGAGGCGCTAAACGCTTCGTAATTGTCAGGGTTATTCTTAAAATAATCTTCAATGAATATTTTAGGCTGTACTGTATTACTTATGGTTGGGTTGTTAAAGTTGCCATCAATCAACAATACCTTTTTATTGATCATAGAGTAGGAGTAGGCCAGGCTAATGGCCAAAACCGTTTTGCCTTCATGATCGGCTAAACTGGTTATACCTAAAACCTTTTCACCACGTAGTTCCTGGTCAACCTCAAAACGGATAGAACGAATAAGCTCTTTAAACAGCTTCATTTTATCGCGGTGCTCAACATCCCAAAGTTTTTTAAGATCAAGCGAACCAATTACGGTATTTAAATGGCCAATAAGGGGCAGTTGTGTGCGTTTCACAAGATCGCCCGGCTCTTTTATAGTATCATCAAAAAAGAATATACCAAACAATACAATTACACAGAATGAAAAGCTGATAATGCCCCCCAAAATAATAAGCAGCATTTTCTTAGATGGCTCGGCAGCATCGGGCGTAGCGTTTTCAACCTGGCGTAACTTTATAGAAAATGTTGACTGCAGATTGGTTTGGTTGTATTTATTCAATACATCCAAATATTCTTTACTGGCAATATCAATATCAAAGTTGTAGGTTTTAACGGTAGCATCAAATGGAACCAGCCGATTAAATTTGGTATTCAATTCATTTAATGAATTGCTTATAGCGCGGATACTGTATTTAGCCAGATCTCGTGTTACTTCAAGTGTAAGCTTTTGTTTTACCAGATCATCCTTCCCGGTTAAAGGGTTAGTAATGTATTTATCTGAAGTTTCGTTTATTTGCGATGCAAGCTTATTAGATAATGAATCTATTGAGGGTCTTAATTTGGGGTTAAAACCGCTTCTTACATATTTATCGGTAAGTATATGAAGCTGATCTTGCGAGTTAATAACATCCTGATTGTATTTACTCACGCTCGCCTCAATGTATTTGCGCTCTTTTGGATCAAATTTATCATCAATTTTTTTGATAGCGCCATCATATGATGATACATCTCTTTGGGCTTGCTGCTTACGGTCATTATAAACCATTATCTGGTCAAATATCGATTTCGATTGCTCTTCCAGATTTAAGATCCCATTCTTTATTTTGTATTGTTGCAGCTGGTTGGTTTTTGTATTTAACGCGTTACGTTTTTCATCCAAAAGGTTTGACAGGTAATTTACCGCGTCAGTTTCGTTTTGCCTTACGGTATGTGTGTAGTAATCAATAAATTGCTTACACAGCACATTTACTACAAAGGCTGATAGCTGGGCATTGTCAGATTCATAGCTAACAGAAATAAAGTCGCTATCCTCATCACGGTTAATGTACAGGTCTTTTCTGAGCGATCGCTCGTCATATCTCATTGAGCGCAACAGCTCATTTAAACCATTTTCGTCTTTGTTGTAATAGGATAGGGATTCCCGTTTATTAAATTTATCTGTAAATAATTCAATAGCATGCCTGCGGGCTGCATTGTTCATACTTAAAAATAACTTGCTGTACGGTTTATATGGAACGGGTTGTTGAAGATCATGCAAGATCAACTGGTAGGATACCTGATTAATGAGGGTTTTAAGCTTCATTATTTCTATCAGGTTACTAAACTCGTGGGCAATTGATTGCTCTTTGGCGGCGCCTGAAGGGTCTGCATCCAGTAAATGGCGCGATTCGTCAATAATACCTGTTGCTATTTGCGCGCTTGATATATATTTATCTGCAAGATTTTTTACCAAAAAAAAGGAAACAATAATGGTAACCAGCGGAATAATGATCAGCAGGTTTTTATGTTTCCATAAAAGTTTAAAAAAATTCCCTAACTCCATGTGCTATTTAACTTCTTCTAATTTAGTACCCAAAATTTCTTCAAGATTGGCTTTTGCCGTTAACATAGCCAGTTCGCTTTGTACTTTGAATGAATTTTGATTGTATAAACTTGTTAAAGCTTCGTTATAATCGTGAAAAGTAGATTCGCCTTTCTGGAAGGTGTACTTTAATTGCTTAACCGCAATTTCGCCATCTACAACAGCCCTTGCACGGTTGCGCAGGTCTGCCTGTGCTTCAAGATAGGTAAAGTAAAGTCGTTTTACGGTAGCCTCAACGGTTAAGTTATATTGTTGTTGCTGGTATTGCGCCACATTAACCGCCTCTTTTGCAGTACGTGTTGTAAAAGGTTTTGAAAGTAAAGTACCCAGATTAACAGAGATGCTTACCTGGTAACCGTTAAAGAAGGTAGGGTTAGTTAAATTAAGCGAATTTCTGGGGCTGTATATATACGATGCCGTGAACGCATCAAGCCACATTACCTTTGATTGTGTAAGCGTAGCTTTGGCGGCATTTATCTGGGCTTGCCGTATTTTTACTTCAGGATAATTCTTTTTTGCTGTAGCTATTAATTTATCAAGATATGGATAAGAAACCTCGGTAATAAAAGACTCCTGCGCATGCAGGGCAGTGGTACTTATAATAAAGAATATTAATAAGGTAAGTTTTTTCAATTTGCTGTGCATTTATTATACTTTCTCTTTTTGGAACAAAGCAGGAACCGTACCCCAAATAATTTTCAGGTCAAGCCATAGCGAATATTTTTGCGCGTAAAAATTATCAAGTTTTTTACGTTCCCTTTCAGACATGTCTTCTTTACCCCGTTTGCTTATCTGCCATAAGCCGGTTAAACCTGCGGGGCCTAAAAAACGCATAGACCATTCGTTAGAAGTAAGCATCTCAGCTTCGTAAACCGGTAGTGGCCTGTTGCCTACTACAGACATGTCGCCTCTTATAATATTAAACAACTGTGGTAATTCATCCAAACTGGAACTGCGCAAAAAATTCCCCAATTTTGTTATCCTTGGATCATTTTTGATCTTAACAAAGGCTGCTTTAGATGAGCCCTCTTCTTCAGCAGCATATTGATTATTTTCAACCGCCATTTGGGCCAGTTGCTGATCGGCATCAGTACGCATACTTCTGAATTTGTAAAAATCGAATACCTGGTAGCCGGTACCCACGCGTTTGCTTTTATAGAATACAGGGCCTTTTGAATCTATTTTCACAGCGATAGCCACAATAGCCATTATCGGTAAAAGGCAAATAAACATGCCACCGGCTATAAACAAGTCAAGAAAGCGTTTGCCGAAAGGCATTTTATAGGTAATATCAACCTCTTTTGAAAGTTCTATCAGTTTTGGCCTTATCAACTTAAACTTAACCAGGAAGTTTAACCTTTCGCGCAAGTCTGATGTAGAGAAAGGATAGGTATAAAAGTCGTGCAGTTTTAGTTGCATTGCTTTTTGCACCAGCTTTTTATCCTTACGGGTTGATAGCATTACAATGATCAATCCATTTAATAAAAAGTTTTGCCTTAAACGGTCAACCAGTTTAAAACATTGCTCATCCTTATCAACCTCAACTAAAATAATATCAGGAATGGTTAGTATAGATTGGTTCCCCAAATGATCTTCCAGGTCTGTAAGTGTGTTGCTGAAATCTATACGGAAATAACTTGCCAGGTCATTTGCAATCAAGTCCTTCAATTCCAAGCCTGCATATGCAATCCTGATTTGGGAGTTCGAATTTTCGTTCCAATCAGTTGCTGCTTTGTTCGTCATAAACTTGTAATGCTTGATTAATAGCCGTTTTTAAGGTTGTTGGGTTAAATGGTTTGGCTATATGCGCTTCCACTTTAAATGGCATATTGGCTACCTGTTCATCCAGGTCATAAGCTGCCGAGAGCAGTATAACAGGTATGTCGCGATAGAAACCGCTTATCTTTACATTCTTAACAAACGATTGACCGTCAAAATATGGCATTTGTAAATCAGAGATAATTAATTTAGGCATGTTCCCATCCTCTAACCAGCTAAAAGCCTCAATACCGTTGTTTTTTACAACTATTTCGTAGTCTTTCGATAGAATAAAGTTGAGTAGCTTTAAAATACTCAAATCATCATCAACAATCAGTAAAGTTTTTTTCATGCCGACTCTAATTCGTGTTTCGGGTTATAAATATGATAGTTTTAAATCAGAAAACGCTAAAAAAATAATTATTCTGGCTTAACTTTTTTGCAAAACCGGCATAATATATTCATATAACAGTTACCAATGCTAAGTTATCGAATAAGTATTTTTTATCTAAAAGTATACTTAATTATTCGTTAGTAAATTTAATTTCTCCAAATTACACTATAAATGTTAACAAATACAGCCATTGTGAATTATATTTTCCAATATCTTCTGCTAAGTTTACGCAACCGGTTAAAATAGGTTTCATGTTTATGCAAAATTACTTTGTTGGTATTGATTTAGGCACAGGCAGCACAAAAGCAGTAGCGGTTGATCTTAATGGTAAAACCATAGCTACCGCTCAAAGTTATTATCCAACCAATAATCCTAAGCCTGGCCATAGCGAGCAAAATCCCGAAATAATATGGCAGGCATTTGTAAACTGCATTAGCAAAATACATACCAACCTTAACCAAGCTCCTACAGCTATAAGCTTTAGCAGCGCTATGCATAGTATTATTCCTGTTAATGAGAACGGTAACGCCCTTGCCGATGCTATGCTCTGGTCTGATTCGCGCAGTGGGGATATTGCCCAAAGTATCCGTCAATCTGCCCAGGGCGAGGATATTTATCAACACACAGGTACCGCCATATATGCCATGTCGCCGCTGTGCAAGCTAATTTGGTTGCGAGAGAATAGCGGGGAATTGTTTAATAGTGCCCATAAGTTTATATCGGTAAAAGAATATGTTTGGTTTAAACTGTTTGGCGTTTTTGAGGTAGATTACTCCATTGCTTCGGCAATGGGTCTATTTGATATTTTGGAACTTAAATGGTATGATAAAGCCTGTGCTTTGGCTGGGGTTGATGTCTCCAGGCTTTCTACTCCTGTAAATACCAATCATAAACGATATGTTGCTTCTGCAGATATTTTGCCAGGCATTGATACCCAAACGGCTTTTATTATTGGTGCCAGCGATGGCTGCTGTGCCAACTTAGGCGGCAACGCGGTACGTAGTGGTGTTGGGGCGCTTACTATTGGCACCAGTGGTGCGGTAAGGGTAGGAAGCAAAGTCCCGGTTTACAACTACGATGCTATGACCTTTAACTACCTGCTTAATGCCCATACATTTATTTGCGGCGGGGCGGTGAACAATGGTGGTGCCGCCGTAAACTGGTTACTGAAAGATTTTTTAAAGTTGGAGCAGGTTATCGATGAAACCTATAAATACTTATTTAAAGCGATAGATACCGTTAAACCCGGCAGCGATGGCCTGGTATTTTTACCCTATTTATATGGCGAACGCGCACCGGTTTGGGATGCCAAAAGCTCGGGGGCATTCGTAAATATCAATTATAAGCATCAGCAGCAACACTTTTTAAGGGCCGCTTTAGAAGGTATTTGCTTTGCCTTGAACGACGTATTGAACGCGGTGGAAACCCCCGACCAACCTATAGAAGAAATTGTAATAAGTGGTGGGTTTATATCATCGCCCACCTGGGTGCAGCTGCTTGCTGATATTACAGGTAAAAAGTTAGTCCTCCTGCAATCTGATGATGCATCGGCTATAGGCGCTATCTATTTGGCTATGGAAGCGTTGGATGTTGATATTAAAGAGATAATGAACAATGAAGCTGCAGGCAGGGTGGTGATAGAGCCAAACGTTGAGGCGCACGCAACATATAGCAAGATATTCCCGATATATAAGAAACTTTACAGCGATCTTAAATTATCTATGCATCAATTGCACAGCCTTAACAATTAACGGATCATTACGCCGGGCTTATTCACAACAGGCAGCTTAATAAAATTATCGTCAACGATGCTTTCGGGTAAAAAAATAAACTTTTTATCGAAAATTTCCCTGCCAATGTAATAGCTCAGCCAGTACTCATTATTCAATCCAAAAGTTTGCTCGTCTATAGGTTCAATAAGTTTATAAGAGTTTGCCTCAATAAGGGGAAATGAGTGGCGCAGAACGGAAGTTTTAACCTGTTCGCCGTTTTTTTCGCCATAACCTTTTGAGGTTACCAACACATTTTCCAGCGGTACATTTTTAAGGTTGATGAGGTACACGTACCAAATTTTGCTTTCGGGGTTTTCACCTTCTAAAGCAACCGCAACCGCTATATCTTTAACCACATTAGGGGGGAGGTCTTTAATCATTTTGTATTAGTGAGTGGTTGATTAAGTTGATTGGGTGAATAGTTGAATTATTCTAAAACCACTCACCATTCACTCAATCAACTAATAACTTACTTTTTCTTCGCTACTGCTTTTTTCTTTGCCGGTGCTTTTTTAGCGGCCGGTTTTGCAGCAGGTGCCGCTTTACCAAAGCGCCCTTTCTTGGCATCCTTTGGCATGGCATCAGCTAACGCTTTACATTGTTCATACGTCAGCGTAAGCGGGTCTGTTATATCCTTTGGTATTTTAACGTTTAGTTTGCCAAATTCAATATATGGCCCCCAACGACCGTTTAAAACTTTTACGGTTTCGTCTTCAGGGAAAGCCTTTATCAACTTCTCTGCATCTTTTTTACGCTTCGCCTCAATCAGCTCAATAGCTTGTTCCTCGGTAACATCTAAAGGATCTATCTCTTTCGGTAAAGAAACAAACGCGCTGTTATGGCTAATATATGGGCCAAACCTGCCAATAGCCACTTTCATCACTTTGCCTTCATACTCACCAACAACTTTTGGTAGTTTGAATAGTTCAAGCGCTTCTTCCAGGCTTATGGTTTCTATACTTTGGCCTGTGCGCAGGCTTGCGTACAATGGTTTTTCCTCGCTCTCATCTGTCGGGTTTTCGCCAACCTGCACAAACGGGCCGTAACGGCCAATACGTACCGACATTTTTTTACCGCTTTCCGGGTGTACGCCTAATTCGCGTTCGCCGGTTGCTTTGTCAGCAGTTTCAATGGTGCTTTGTACATCCTTATGGAAAGGGTCGTAAAAAGTACGGATCATTTTTGTCCAGTCCTGCAGCCCCTGGGCTATTTCGTCAAATTGTTTTTCAACGCTGGCGGTAAAGTTAAAATCAACAATGCCATGAAAATGCAGTACCAAAAAGTCGTTCACCACAGCGCCAATATCGGTAGGGAATAGTTTACCACGCTCGGCCCCGGTGTTCTCTGTGCGGGTTTCTTTGGTTATGTTACCGCCTTTAAGTGTTAGCATGCGGAAGTTCCTTTGGCGGCCTTCGCGTTCTTCCTTAACCACGTATCCGCGGTTTTGTATGGTAGATATGGTAGGGGCGTAGGTTGATGGTCGGCCTATACCTAATTCTTCTAATTTTTTTACCAAACTGGCCTCCGTATAACGTGCAGGCGGGCGCGAAAATCTTTCGGTAGCCGATAATTCCTGCAGGTCTAAGATCTGACCTTTGCTTAATGGTGGCAGTATTGCATTATCGCCATCTGCTGTTTGGTTATCCTCGTCTTCGTCGCTGCTTTCCAGGTAAACCTTCAGGAAACCATCAAACTTCATTACCTCACCATTGGCAACCAAATCTTCTTTACGTGTTGATATACTGATCTTTGCAACGGTTTTTTCAAACTGCGCTTCGCTCATTTGCGATGCAATGGCCCGTTTCCAGATCAGCTCGTACAGGCGTTTCTCGTTACTTTCGCCATCAATAGTATGGTTATTGAAATAGGTAGGGCGGATAGCTTCGTGAGCTTCCTGCGCACCTGCACTTTTGGTTTTATATTTTCTATGCTGATGGTATTTATCGCCGTAGGCAGATACAATTTCTTTTTGGGCAGCATCTAACGCTGTATCAGATAAGTTTACCGAATCGGTACGCATATAGGTGATATAACCCGATTCATACAACCTTTGTGCTACCTGCATGGTACGCGCCACCGAGTAACCCAGTTTACGACTGGCTTCCTGCTGTAAGGTAGATGTAGTAAAAGGCGCGGCTGGTGAACGTTTGGCAGGTTTGGTTTCTAAAGATTTTATCTCGAAAATGGCCTTGATGCAATCCTGCAAAAACTTCTCGGCATCATCCTGTTGAGCAAAACGCTCGGGCAGTTCAGCTTTAAAGGCGTTACGGCCTGTGCCAAAAAGTGCCACTACTTTAAACGCAGCGTCCGATTTAAATTTATTTACCTCGCGTTCGCGGTCAACAATTAAACGTACCGCTACAGATTGCACACGGCCTGCAGAAAGTGATGGTTTAACTTTTTTCCATAAAACAGGAGATAGCTCAAAACCTACCAGCCTGTCTAAAACACGGCGGGCTTGTTGTGCATTTACCAGGTTGTAATCTATTTTACGCGGATTTTCAATGGCACGCATTATAGCCGGTTTTGTTATCTCATGGAAAACAATACGGCGGGTATCCGGCTCTTTTAGCCCTAAAGTTTCAAATAAGTGCCATGATATGGCTTCTCCCTCGCGGTCCTCATCGGATGCGAGCCATACAATGTCTGCTTCTTTAGCTAATTTTTTTAATTCGCTCACTATCTGCTTCTTATCGGCTGGCACTTCGTACCTCTGTGAGAAATTATTGTTGATATCTATAGCATCTTCAGATTTTACAAGGTCGCGAATGTGGCCGTAGCTCGATTTTACGGTAAAGTCCTTTCCCAGGTATCCTTCAATGGTTTTGGCTTTCGCCGGTGACTCAACAATCAGTAAATTTTTAGCCATTTAAGCGTGTGTTTTTTTGCAAAGAAAACATAAAATGCATTAGAAAC
>NZ_JAQBOI010000144.1 GCF_028288105.1 Mucilaginibacter sp.
GCCGCAGCGGTATCTGCTCGGCATGTGTAGCCTTCTGCAAAACGGGCAAGGTAGAGATGGCGAAGAACGAAGTGTTAACTGATGAGGATATTGCAAAAGGCTGGATCCTGACCTGTACCGGCCACGCGCTGACCGATAATGTGGAGATCGAGTATAGGTAGCAGGTTGCAGTTGACGGTTGGCAGTTTGCAATAAAAAAACCTATCATTTCGATGAGCTGAGCGCTGGGCGATGTAGGGGGCGAAGAGAAACCTTTTACACCATGCATCACCGCACATGCGTGCTACTTATCAATTGTAAAAGATTTCTCCTCGTACCTCGTTCGAAATGACAATTGGGAAACTATAAAGGCTACAAAGAATAATCTCTGCGGCCTTTGTGGTTTTTCTTTGTGTTCTCTGTGGTTAAAAAATCAAGAAGCCTGTACTGCCCGCCTGTGCGTTTTGTGATGCACAGCACCGCGTACTTTGGTTGTTTTCGATTTTGCCTTTTTCCGTTTACCTAACCAAATAATAAAACCGGTTATTGGCAAACTGGCGCAAATTAAACTAGCTAAAAACGCGATGATCTTGGTGGTTAATCCACCTATCTGCCCTACGTGGATATCATAGTTCATCTCAATGAGTTTAAGGCCCGGGCTCTTTTTATCGTATATGTATGATTTTAGCAGCTTACCATTGTATTTGTCAAACTCGAAGCCAGTGGCATGCGAATAATGCATCGACTGGGCGTAAGCCCCAACACCAATAGCGCCTGACAAAGCCGGGTCGTTATGTATCAAAAACATTTCGGCTTCCGGGGCTTGCTGCCTGGCGTGCGCAAATGCAATATCAACAACCGGCAGCTTTGCAAGCCCTGCTCTTTTCAACGAATCTGATTTAGGCTCTGTTACTTCAACATTATAAGTAATATCCCTGCCAACATTAGCTATATTATAAATGGCTTTGCTTACCGGCTCGAAGGCTATGGCCAGCCCGGATATAGCCAATATTATGGCAATTGACGTTGCATAAAAGCCAAGTACATTATGCAGGTCATAGTTAACCCTTCGCCAGCGGCCACCCCATTTAATAGTGAAGCTGCGCTTGCGGTCGGTTTTTCGTTTGGGCCACCAAAGGATAAGCCCGGTAACCATGATCACCATAAAAATGATAACTGCTACACCTACTACCCACTTGCCAATTTCCGGGGGGAGCAGCAGGTATAGGTGAATGTATTCTACTACGACAAAAAAGTTGGTTTCCAGCTTTTCGTGGTAGGTGATCTTGGCGGTGTAGGGGTTTAAATATATAAACTCATATCCATCCTTACCCTGGTTAGCATATACAGCGGCAGGGCGGCCTTTACCGTAATAGTAAATATAATCGGGCGATGCACTCGGATAAGCCTTTTTTACGGTTGATATTAACTCTGATGGTTGCTTGTATGGAGCATTTTGAATTGTAACATGGCGATGATCATGTATAGCATCCTGTATCTCGTCCTGAAAGCAGAAAATGCAACCGGTGATACTCACTATAAACACCACAAGCCCGGAAATGAATCCGAGCCAGCGGTGGCAAAAAAGCATTACTTTTTTAAATGGGGTCATACTTATAATTTATAAGATGCGCTCAAAACAAACTGACGTAGCCGTTGCGGGTTAATAGTTGTGTAACCTGTATAATAATGTTTGTCGGTTAGGTTATTACCGCTCAACCCTAAGCGGTATTTAGGCCTGTCTAAGTATACCGACGCATTTAATAATGTATATGATGGCAGCTCGAAAGTACCCTGGGCAACACTATTTATAATTTTGTTGTTGCTGGCATAGTTACCGCCAACACCAACGCCTAAGCCTTTAATTAAACTTTGTGGTAAACGATAACTAATATAAACGTTGGCTAAATAAGGCGAACCGGCAGTGTTTGGGCGCAGGCCTTGTACATCGGCATCCGCTTTAGTATATTTAGAATCGTTGTAAGAGAAACCGGCTATAATATTAACAGCGGATACCGGAGTGGCAATAATTTCGGCTTCGAAACCTTTGCTTTGTTGCGTTCCATCCTGAACCTTGAAAACATTTGAACCCGGTACACTACGAATTACATTGGTTAAATTAATACGGTAATAACTTAGCGTACCATTTAATTTACCGTTAAACAACTCTGCTTTAACGCCACCCTCTATCTGGGTTGCATTTTGTATTTTAGGAGTAACAGGCTGATTGTTTGCATTTATAAAAGCCTGGGTATTCTGGAAGCCATTTTGGAAGTTGGCAAATAACGAAAGAGCTTCTTTTATTGGCTGATAGATCAACCCAAATTTTGGTGAAAAGGCTGTCTGGCTATATGGTTTGCCAGACTGTGTGCCGTCAACGTTGTATGTGCCTTTATTTTCAAAACGATCTACACGTAAACCTACAGAAGCTATTAACCTGTCGGTTAAATTAGCAACATCAGAAACATAGGTGCTGTAAGTGTTAGTTTTATAGATGTATGGAAAAGGGGTACCCGGATCCATTGCGTCAACCAGTTGCTTGTTAAAATTACCGTAATCAAAGTTTGGATCGTTGATAGGGGCGTAGCCATATTGGTGATCAAGGTAGATCTGATGCGAGTTTTGGCGCTGAAAATCTAAACCAAAAACAAAGCGGTTGCGTACCGATCCGATGTTAAAATCGCCGTTGATATTTTCCTGAATTTCAATAGCGCCAAGTTTGCTGTTAGCCGTAGATTGATCGTTACGTAATATGTAATTTCCTTCTCCCGGCAAATCTGGGGCATTAGTTGGAGCGTCTGTTACTACTTTATCTGTTATTAAGTAATAATATGGACCTGGGCCGTTAGAAAAACTGTTTGATGATGAAAATACCGTTTGTGAAGTAAACTTATCTGATATTTTGTAATTAGCCTGTGCAAAATAGTTTAAGCTTCGCGAATATGAGGTGACATCATCATTTGAATATGCTTGATTGTAATCTATTTTTAACTGATTGGCATTGGTAACGCCTAAGTCTTTTGGCGACGAATAAAAGAAGAAGAATGGCTTGGCCGAGCCACGGCCATAAAACATCTCGGCATCAAACAAGAAAGATAACCTGTCGTTTGCTTTGATAGATAAGCTGGGGGCAATGGCATAAGTGCGGCTCTTGCCATAATTTTGAAAGCTGCCCTCGTAATTGTAAACAGCATTTAAACGGAAAGCAACTTTTGAACCAAGCGGGGTGTTCAAATCAACTGTGGTACGGTTTAAGTTATAACTACCTACAGATTCACCAACTTCTAAGCCAAAGGTTTCGTAAGGTTTTTTGGTTACCCTGTTCACCAAACCACCAAACGAGGTTAAAGTACTGCCAAATAATGTTGCAGAAGGGCCTTTTATAACTTCTATCTTTTCTACGTTAACCGCGTCAATAGAGTTGGTAACTAAACCGGCAACACCGTTTCGTACAAGCGCCTGGGTAACAAAGCCGCGTAGGGTAAAATAGCCGCCACCATCGCCTGCACGGCCTGTGGCATCCCATAACTTTTGTATACCCGGCGAGTTTCTAAGGGCTTCATCAACCTTAAATATTTGTTGCTCTTTGATAAGCTCGTTGGTAATAGTAGTATAGCTTTGCGCGTTCTCCAGGTTATCTAATGGTATTTTACCCACATCAGTACTTGCTTTACGTGTAAAGCGGTTTGCCCTGTTAGCAATAACATTTACTTCGGTTAACTGCGATAAGCTTGCATTAACGGTTATTACCGGAAGGGTAACCGTTTCGCCAGCCTTTACTACAACGGGTACTTCAACATGATCAACACCCACGTATGAAATAACTAATTTGTATGATCCCGCAGGGGCCCTGAAAGAAAACTCGCCGTTAGATTTTGTGATGGTACCATAGCCTGTTCCTTCCAAGCCTATTGAAACGTTATCGGCAGGTTCGTTTTTAGCAGTGACAACCTTGCCACTTACCGTGCCTTTTGCTTTTTGGGCATATAAATTAGTAGGGTTTATAAAGGTGAACAGCACTAAAATGGCTGCAAGTAGATAAAAGGTATAGGGTTGTAAGTTCTTCATTCTTATTAAGACTAATTATAAATAATGCCAAAAGTATGTCATGTAATCGTCTTATGCAACTTATTTAGAATAATTATAAACAACGGGTTGATTTAAAGGCCTTATATTTGTGTATTAATGACACTATATGAAAAGAATAGCTATTGATATGGATGAAGTTATCGCTGATGCCAACATCCGCTTTGCGGAATGGTATAAACGCGATCACAGCATTGAATTTACCCACGAACAACTCAATTCTAAAAGATTTTCGGAATTATTGCCAGACGATCATAAGTATCTGATAAAGGAATATGTGTATCATGATGACTTTTTTAAAGACCTGGAAATTATCCCCGGCTGCCAGGAAGTGATCAAAGACCTTTATGAAAAATATGAGATATTTATCACCACCGCGGCTATGGAGTTCCCAAACTCTTTTTTGCCAAAGCTGGAATGGATGGGCAAACACTTCCCCTACATCTCATGGACCAATATTGTTTTTTGCGGGGATAAAAGCATCATCAATGCCGATTACCTGATAGATGATAACGTGAAGCATTTTAAACGTTTTATTGGGCAGGGAATTTTATTTACCGCACCGCATAACCACGATGTGGAATGGGATGTACGCGTAGATACCTGGGAAGATGTACGTAAGATGCTGTTATAACGGCATTACTTTTTTGGAATGATACTAACCCGTGCGGCATTATCTTTTACAAAAGCCTCCCAGCCCGAATGGCTTTTTTTACTGGTGACTTTGCCGCCACGTGATACTTGTATCTTTTGAAATGAATGGCATACCGCTACCGCCAAACCATCGGTAGCATCTAAAAAATCGGGTGTTTCGCTAAACTTTAGTATGCTTTGCAACATGGCGGCTACCTGCTCTTTAGTGGCGTTACCATTACCGGTTATAGACTGCTTTATTTTACGCGGGGAATATTCGGTTATTACCACATTGCGCGATAGGGCAGCTGCCATACATACGCCTTGTGCACGGCCCAGCTTTAACATTACCTGTATGTTTTTCCCGTAGAAGGGGGCTTCAATGGCAAGGCAATCGGGTTTATAATTATCAATAAGGGCAACGGTTTTCTCGAAGATGCGCTGCAGCTTTAGCATGTGGTCGTCAATCTTATCCATTTTAACTACGCCCAGGCTTATCAGTTCAATTTTTGGGCCTTTCTCTAATAACAACCCATAGCCCATAACTGCTGTGCCGGGGTCAATACCTAAAATTATGCGCTCTTTGTGATTTGCCTGCTCCATCTGTTACAAAACTAATGTTTAGGCAATGGTTTTATGCAGAATGCCTATATATTCTTCGCGGCTTATCATCCGTGCACCCATGCTCTCCAAATGTTCGGTGTAAACCTGGCAATCTATCAGTTTGTATCTGCCTGTATTACAAAGCCAGATCAGCGCGGTTTTAGAGGCATTGCTTACATGGCTAAACATACTTTCGCCACAAAACACATCGCCGGTGTGCACGCCGTATAAACCGCCCACAAGCTTGTCATCCTGCCAAACCTCAACAGAATGCGCATGGCCTTCAGTATGCAGCTTTGCATAGGCCGCTTTCATATCATCGGTGATCCATGTACCATCCTGCCCTTCGCGTTGGATGGATGAGCATGCAGCCACTACCTCGTTAAAACAAGTATCTGTAGTAACGGTGAACGCGCCCGATCGAAGTACCCGCTTCATGGATTTTGAAATTATTAATTCTTGCGGATACAGCACAAACCTTTCGTGCGGCGAATACCACAGAATGGGTTCATCATCGCTGTACCATGGGAAAATTCCATTTTGATAGGCCAAAAGCAAACGATTGGTAGATAGGTCGCCGCCTATCGCTAAAAGGCCATCCTCTTCTGCCAGCTCGGGGGCAGGGAATAGCAACCGTTCATCAAGCCTGAATATCATTAAGGCAAATTTACGCCTTGCGGCGTATTATCAGCTTTTTATTTTGGGCTTTAGCTATATTATCCATGTATTGCTGCATCTCGTTGTATTTTGCAGCGGGTATTACATGGTTGGTTAAATTAAATTTAGTTGTACTTATTACCTGGTTTTTAACGGCATCGTAAACATACTTAATGTCATAATTGCCATAAGTGAATTTCAGACTTTGGTTTGCCGGTAAAGTTTCCACCTCAAAGCCCACGGGCAATACAATGGTGGTTACACAATTCTTCATCATTGGCTGATTAAAATAGTAATCAGTTGTCCTTTTATCAAGTGCGGGCAGCGTAGTGCCCCATAGGTCGAATACCCGGGGGCGATAAAACTGTTTGCTGCCAGCCATTACATCGCAAAACTTATCATACTCAATATCAAGGCTAACCTCCTTAATACCATCTTTATCAATTAAGGGTTTGTAATCTAACACAGATGGTTGCTTCATGTTAAGCATACGGATTAAATATTCCTTTTGCTCGTCGGCTTTTAAGGTTGCCAGGCCTATATAATCATCACGGTATTCACCTGTACTTAAAATTTTCACCTGTGCTTTAGCACCGCCATCAGCACTTAATATTACCTGTACTTCGCTATTAAACTGGTTATCTTCTGCAATGCTTTTTGGGGTATTCACCAGTTTACCGCCATCATCGGTAACTAATAACGCGCGCCTATTCTCGGTGAAAGGGCTAAGCTTACCAAAGGCAATTGTACTGCTGGTACATTCCAACCAAGTGGTATCACCTTTTAAAGGAACACAAAGTATAGCATGGTTAAATGAATTTCGGGCGAAGCCTGGTTCGGCAGGCTCGGCATTGGCGCCGGCGTTAATTATGGCATAATTAGCGGGAATATCTACGGCCTTTAATAATGCATACATGTAGTTTGACAAGGCTTTACAGTCGCCGTATTTTTTCTGATCCACAAAGTCGGCCGTAAAGGGTTTCATGCCGCCAATGCCTAATTGCACGCTTACATAACGCATGCTTTGCTGCATGTATTCATATAAAAACTTCACTTTTTCTTTATCCGTTTTTATGCCAGCTGTCATTTTTTTAATCTCTTCGGCTCTTAGTGGGCTAAGGGTGCATACATCAGCGTTTAAGCCCTCTATCCATTTGCCAAAAGTTTGCCACGAGCTAAAGTCGCCGTCGAGGCCGTAAAATTCAAATTTGTTGGCTGCAAAATATATACGTGGTAATACCCGCCATGATTTGGCCCCGCTTTCCAATTTAATGGCTTTCAAGTTTGATACATGCCATGAATAGGTATCGGTTTTATTATCGGTACTTGCCTTTGGCTTAATTTTGATATTTTTATTAAGATACCTAAAGCCGGAGCCTGTTTTAATTGATAAATAGCAATAGGAATCTTGTATAGATTGCTCCGTATCCTGTATATCCCACGAGTCGATATTGATAGAACTCCTGTAATTTGTTTCGTAGGTAACCTCTACAGTTGACGGATAGGTAGCAATGGTATGCCCTATAAACATCAATCGCTCATCGGTTATAATTGAACCACTGGAAACCGCCGAACGATCATACATATCGCTTTTACGATATTTTTTTATCATTTCGCCGGCCGCATTATATATGCGCATTTCAAAAGAACCTATCGAATTATATTTTTTACTGTATCCTAAAACTTCTTGTGCCTCATCGTTACCCTTTTCGTTTAAAATAGTAACTATGGAGTGTTCTTTTACAGAGATATCGCCGGGCCCATCTACTGTTATATTTTTCATTTTATACCTAACAACAGAATTGGCATCCCCCTTTAAAGAGTCGGGAATGCCGGCAGCTGTATAAAGCACTTTAGGGATGGTATCATCTTGTGCATAAGTGCCGTTTGCAAAAGCAATTGCAAGTGCTATTGTGCACAGCAAGCTTTTAATATTTATATGTGTCATTATTATCAGGATTTTTTTAGCACAATTTGCTCGTTAAGCATTTCGTACATTTTTTTGTAGAATTCGTGGATCTCGGGGTAATCTTCTTTAAAATAGATAGACTTTTTCTGGTCTATGTTAAAGCGAATTACAATTGTGCCTTCCTGTTCAATAGCCACACGCCTAAAAACCATGGTTTTATCAGACATGGCCATACTTACGCTTTTTGGCAATACATCAACTTTGAACCCCGCAGGTACCTTAAAAGTACAGTTAATGGAGTAGTTACTACGATAGCCAAAATCAATATCAGTGTAACGGTTTTCACTTAAAAAAGGGTTGATTTTAACCGAGCTTAACATGTTAGGATTAAAATAGATGTAATCGCCATCAGAGCCGGTAAGGTCAAGATCAAAAGCGACCTTATGTGTTAATGGCAAAGTGTCTACATCCATACCATCAAACTTAACCGAAGATATTTTAAGGTTATTATCGTCGTTAACAAGGTAATCAATGAATTTTTTTTCACCGTCTTTTTTATACTTGGTAACCACATTTACCCTGTTATAGGCAAAATTGCTTACTTCGGCAGTTCCGGTCATTTTACCATCGGCTTTAATTACGCCGTTTAACATAACCACCTGCCTAACCGGTTTTATATTTTGCAGAAAAGTTATATCATATACCTTTTTGTCTTTATCCATATAAAAACCAAAAGAGTTTAAAATATTAGCAGGTACTTGATTGTAAATATTGTACTTGTTTGTGGCATCAAGCACGTAATACTTTGCGCTATCAACAGGTACATATGCAACGGTGTTGTTAAACTGATAGTAATTTGGATAACCAGGGTTTACGCGGCCATTTTTACGTGTGCTGGTAATCATTGGGTAAACCTTTACTCCGGCTTTTTTTAACAAATGGTATAATATCATGTTTATCTCGCCCGAGTTGCCCGATTTTTTATCCCATGCTTTTGATATGCCATCGTCTGAATATTTGCTGTAATATTCGCTCCATTTCATATTGGTTTTAACCTCATTAAAAAGATAGGCTATTTTATCATCATCGGTTTTTAACTCTTTAGCTTTGGCAATAAGCGCTTCCTCGCCATTAATTTTATGGTTTAGCTGCCCTCCAAAACTAACGGACTCCATCAGCGTTTCGCCAACCTTTGTCCAGGAGTCTGAAAAACTGGTTATTCTTTGTCCAATTGGCCTAATGGTCATCAATTGAAACAATATGCGCTGGCAATTATCCTCAAGCGAACTCATAAAGGGTTCATCAGGTATTGATGCTACGTTTGCCAGGGCTTTTGTAATTGAACCATCGCGGTTATTTTTATTAACAGCATAAGGCTGGTGAACGCTTTCCAGGTTCTTGTAATATAAAATATCCGGAGTGTTGGTTGTTAATTCGCTATAACGAGTAGGTATGCTGGTTTGAAAATACCAGTCTGGGAAGTTGCCAATGTTGTTGCTTACAATAGAGTACTTATACTCTATTACCGAACCGGGCTTAACATTGGGGAATGAAAACACGGTGGCAGAACGGCTCCTGTCAATAGTTTCGGTGAAGATCTGTTTTTTATCAATCTTGATAATTTCGGCAACGCCATTATTAAGGTTAATAGTTTGCGCCTGTATGCCCGAGATATATTCAGACCTATCGCCGCCGTAATATTCTATACGAACGTTTGCATGATCTTTACCATTATCATTAAATATTTTAACACGTTTATGTATCTCGGTTACAATATCATAATTGCTGTTAAAATATACATTGCTTTTGTTAAAAAGCACTTCGGCATTGGCATCTTTTTCAAAATCGCAGGTTTTCATCTGCAGGTCGGCTATGTCAATTTTTCCGTAAGGTTGTGTAGTTGGTGTGGTTTGTGCGTTTGCGGCAGATAGAGCAAGGCACAATAATAGAAGGGTAAAAGTTTTATGCATTGTAATTAGGGTTAGGGCCATACGAATATAAATACAAAGGAGCAATATTTAATAAATGTGTAAAAAAATAACTTGTAATTAATGCCTGTAAATAACCGGGTTTACCGACGAGCGAATAATCTTATAATACCCCTACTTGATAAGTGACCCAAATGAATAACAGTTAAACACTGAATAAGAACTTTGCCGGTTAGATTTCGTATAAGATTTAATAATACGCGCCGATTCAGGAACCGTTTTTGCTTAGCTTTTTATGTTGTCAAATTATTCCGTTAATATTATCCCAATACACCCAATTAATGGAGAACATTTATAAGATAATCCTTGAGGAAGCCCTTGCGGGTTATTGGGACTGCTATCTGCAGGAAAACAAGGTATTTTTAAGTGCTGCTTTTAAAGCCATGTTTGGCTATCAAGACCACGAATTGCCAAACACTACTGATACCTGGGCAAAACTCATCGTTTCTGAAGATGTACCCCGGATGGATGCGTGCCTGAAGGAGCATTATGATAGCCATGGTGAAAAACCGTTTAATATTGATGTAAGATATACTCATAAAAATGGCTCAATAGTTTGGATAAATACTACAGGCCGTGTAATTGAATGGCAAGGCAACCTTCCTATACGTATGGTAGGCTGCCATATTGATATTACCGAAAGAAAAATCACCAAACAAACACTTGAAATAAGCGAGGAGACTTTTAGAAACGCTTTTGAATATTCCCCTATCGGTATGGTGCTGGTATCTACAGCGGGCAAATTTATGAAAGTAAATAAAAGCATATGCGATATGCTGGGCTATACCGCCGAAGAGCTAATGTCAAAAACCTTCCAGGAAATAACACATGCCGACGACCTTGAGGCCGACCTTACTCTGCTGCAAAAAACACTGGACAAGGAGATTGATACGTACCAAATGGAAAAACGGTACATAAAAAAGGATGGTCGCAATATCTGGATATTACTAAATGTAGCGCTTGTGCGCGACAAGACCGAGAACCCCTTGTACTTTGTATCGCAAATAAAAGATATTACCGAACGCAAGGAGGCCGAAATTTTGTTGAAAGAAAGTGAGCGCAGGTGGATATTTGCCTCTGAGGGTTCGGGAGGTGGTATTTGGGACTTTGACCTGCGTAACAATACTATTTTTCATTCCAAACAATGCCTCAGCACCATCGGCCTTGAAGAGCATGAGTTTAGTAATATACCAGGCCAATGGACAAGCAGGGTGCACCCCGATGACAGGGAAAAGTATATAGCCGATGTGCGCGCCTATATAAATGGTTTAACAGATACTTATTCAAACCAGCACCGTGTTTTATGTAAAGATGGTACCTACAAATGGATCCTGGACAAGGCAAAGGTTATTGAATATGACGAGAACAATAAGCCTGCCCGCATTATTGGTACACATGTTGATATTACCGAGCAAAAACAACAGGAACAATACCTTCGCGAAACGCTGGATCAGGTAAACAGCCAAAATAACCGCCTGCTAAACTTCGCTTACATTGTATCACATAACCTGCGTACACATGCCAGCAATTTTAAAATGATAATGGATGTGCTGGCAGACCCGCTTACAAGTGACGAGGAAAAGCAGGAACTATCCGGCCATTTGACAAATGTTTCTGAGCAATTAAATGACACCATTACCAACCTTAACGAGGTGGTATCTATACAAACTAACCTTGATATTCAAACTACGGAGCTTAATTTACGCACCTATTTTGACCGCACAATAGAGCTGCTGGATAACGACATTGCACTATGGAATATAACCATCGATAATCTTATCCCGGCCGATTGTACCCTTATTTATAGCCCGGCTTATTTAGAAAGTATTATTCTTAACTTAATAAGTAATACTATCAAATACCGTTCGGTAACGGCACCACCTAAAATTACACTTGCTTACTTTAAAGATGCTGATGGCAGGGAGGGCTTTACCGTTGCAGACAATGGTATTGGTATCGACCTTAAAAAGCACGGGAACGAACTATTTGGAATGTACAAAACCTTTAACGGTAACCGCGATGCCAAAGGCATGGGCCTTTTTATAACCAAAAACCAGATAGAATCTTTAGGTGGTAAAATTGAGGTGGAAAGCCAGTTAGGTAAGGGGACAACGTTTAAAGTTTATTTAGCCTGATGTTTATTTCTTAAGCCTGCCCAAAATATCATCGGCTGATAATTTCTCCTGTTCGCCGCTTTCCATGTTTTTGAATGTTAGCAGGCCACTTTGCATTTCATCGCTGCCAATTAAAACGGTGTAGGGGATCTGCTTGTTATTGGCATACTCCATCTGCTTTTTAATTTTGGCACCTGCCGGATACAGCTCGGCATTAATATTTTGGCTGCGTAGATTTTGCAACAAGGGCAAGCCATATTTTTCGCCCTGTTCGTCAAAGCAGCATATCAGTACTTGTGTACTTTGTTCTGCCGATTGCGGGAACAGGTTCAGTTCTTCCAGCACATCATAAATACGATCGGCACCAAAAGAGATACCCGCGCCCGTCAAACCTTTTAAGCCGAACATGCCGGTCAAGTCATCATAACGGCCACCACCGCCGATGCTGCCCATGGCTACTTCGTTTGTTTTTACTTCGAAAATAGCGCCTGTATAATAGTTTAAGCCGCGGGCAAGGGTAATATCCAGTTCCAATTTGGCAGTTAAGGGTTTGCAGGCGGCAACATAATCAAATACGGTTTGGATCTCGTCGCAACCTTGTAAGCCAATTGTTGAATCTTTTAATGCAGCACGCAGGCTTGCCAATTTTTCATCATTGCTGCCTTCTAACAGGATGATAGGTTTTATCTGGTCGATATCTGCCTGGGTAAAACCCCGTTCAAGCAATTCTTTTACTACGCCGTCGAAACCTATCTTATCCAACTTATCGATAGCTACGGTCATATCAATTATGCTATCGTTTTTGTCTATCACTTGTGCGATACCCGATAGTATTTTTCTATTGTTTATTTTAATGCTGAAATCTTTTAAACCAAGCAGACTTAAAGCTTCGTCGTATATCATAATAAACTCGGCCTCGTTCAGTAAAGAAGCTGAGCCCACCACATCTGCATCGCATTGGTAAAACTCGCGGTAGCGGCCTTTCTGTGGCCTGTCTGCCCGCCATACGGGCTGCACCTGGAAACGCTTGAAAGGAAAGGTTATCTCGTTTTGGTGTTGTACAACGTAACGCGCGAAAGGGACGGTTAGATCGTAACGGAGGGCTTTTTCAGAAATTGATGCGGTTGCCTGGTTAGAGTTTCGGGTGGACAGTGCCTGTTCATCAGCTTTGGCTAAAAAATCTCCACTGTTTAATATCTTAAATATCAGCTTATCGCCTTCATCGCCATATTTACCGGTAAGGGTGCTTAGGTTTTCCATCGAAGGGGTTTCTATCTGCTGGTAACCGTATTTCCTGAATACGCCTTTTATGGTATCAAAAATAAAGTTACGCTTTGCCATTTCGGCGGGAGAGAAATCGCGGGTGCCCTTAGGTACTGATGGTTTGATGGATGCCATGCGGCAAAGGTACAAAAAAGCATAGAAGCTTAAAGTGCCGCTTTGTGGTTGACCCAAAGCCTCACCCCAACCCTCTCCAAAGGAGAGAGAGCAGTATTTTTAAAGTCCTCTCCTTTGGAGAGGATTTAGGTGAGGCTATTTTGCGTAGCGATGTCGGGGTGAGTAAAAATAATGCAAATGCTATTAAAAAAGAAAGCCCCATGCTTTATAGCATAGGGCTTCTTAATAAACTATTTAACTAACTGATCTTAATATTAATTTGCAGCTTGTTTAGCCTGCGCTTTCATTGCCTCGTTTGCAACAATAACAATTTCTACACGTCGGTTTTTTGAACGGCCATCCAGGGTGGCGTTATCGCCAATTGGCTCGCTTTCGCCTTTACCGCTTGTGGTTAAACGTGAGTTAGCAACACTGTTAGCAGAGATGTATGATTTAACCGACTCCGCCCTGCGTACAGAAAGGTTTTGGTTATACTCGTCTGTACCGGTGTTATCAGTATGGCCAACAATTAAAATGTTTGTTTGCGGGTTGTTTTGCAGTGATGTAGCCAGGTTTGCAAGATTAGTACGCGCAGCTGGTTTCAATTCTGACGAATTGGTATCGAACAATATGCCTGAATCAAACTTTACTAAAATACCTTCGCCTTCGCGTGTTACGGTTGCACCGGGTACAGTTTGTTTAATTTCGGCAGCTTGCCTATCCATGTTACGGCCAATAAATGCACCTGCTGTACCACCAACGGCACCACCTATAATTGCACCTAAAGCGGTATTACCTGCGGCTTTACCAATAAAAGCACCAATGGTACCACCGGCACCTGCGCCAATAGCGGCCCCTTTTTGTGTTTTAGTAAGTGAGTTACAGCCAGAGGCTAACAGGCCTAACGAAGCTAATGCTATACTGTACGTAGCGATTCTTATTTTTAGTGTTTTCATCTTTTAAATTGAGTGTATTTTGATAGGTTATTTACAAAGCTAATGCCAAAGAACAAAGCTATATATTATTAAAATATTACTACTATTTGGAAAGTAAATCTGTACTATAACAACATATTTTTAAGAGTTGAGAAAATAACCTTGTATTTAGAATAATACACAAATAATACGCTATGCAGTGCTGACTTTTATTTAGTACAGCTTTTTGTTATCCGGGCGAAAGTCCGGTAACTTTTACAGGGAAGGTTAAGGTAAATGTGCTGCCGGTTCCTTTTTCTGATACTACACTAATCCCTATTCCATGAAAGGCCGCAATTGATTTTACTATGGGTAGGCCAAGACCAAAACTATCCTGCGATAACGACTGTTTCAGTTTTTTGAACCGGTTAAATATATACGGCAGCTCGTCGTCGGCTATACCAATGCCGGTATCTGCAATGCTGATGGTGTAGTTATCTTTTACCCATTGCGCAGTAACGGTTATCTCACCATCGGGCCGATTGTATTTTATGGCGTTGTTGATAAGGTTGAAAAGCAGATTGAACAACAGGAATTTATTTACATTAACTAACTCTACATCCTCTATTATTAAAAGCGCCAGGCTAATATTCCTATCCTGCAGGCGGATAGATATTTCGTCGTAAACATCCTGTAGTAATTCCTGAACTGAGATCTTATCTTCTTTCAGGAACTGGTCATTTTCTATCTGCGATATAAGCAGCAGGGTTTTGGTAATACTTTTTAAACGGTTTAGTATTTTCTGCATCTCCAACAGGCGCACCTTTAAGTCATCGGCAATATCGTCCTGCTCAAACATATTCTCAATTTTCGATTGCAGGATAGAGATGGGGGTCATCAGTTCGTGCGATGCATTGGATATAAACTCGCGTTCTTTTTGAAACGCGGTTTCGATGGTTTCCACCATTTTGTGAATGCTGAGATCCAGGTGCTGGAAATCTATGGTGCTGGTTTTAACCTCCTTATAAGTTGTAAATTGCGGGAATTTATTACCAATTAACTTTGTACGGATAATTATGCTTAGTGGCCGCAAAATGTAATTAGAGTAAAGCTGATCGGCCAAAATGGTAAGCAGTATCATCCCCAGCAATATCATGAAGGCTATATTTTGCAGCGGGCCGGTAGTTTCGCCAATAGTTTCGGTGCTTTTGCCTATCTCCAGTAAATAATTTCTATTCCCGGCTTTAAAAGTGTGGCTTAAAATGCGGTAGTCAATAGTATCCCGTTCAACAAGGCGCTGTTCATCTTTAATAGTATCTAAATGGTAACCGGGCTCAACTTCATCTAAACTAATGTATTCTTCTTTCAAGGGTAGGTAACTACCATAACTTTCGCCATCTTCAATGTAGGTTCTAATGCCTTTATCGCGTACAATTTGCAGCAATTTATCCTTTTGCTTTACCAGGCGGCTATCGGTATAACTTTTATTAATGTTTTCGATAATATTAGGCAGGAGCAAAATAAACAGGGTTACAATAACCAGTTTTGAAATGGCATTAAACAGCGTAAGTTTTGTTTTAAGTTTCAAGTACTTAAACGTTTGATTTTATCCTGTAGCCCAGGCCGCGTACGGTTTCCAGCCAATCGGCCGGGGCGAATATGCTTAGCTTTTTACGTATGTTTTTAATGTGGGCATCAATAAAGTTAGAGTCGTAATCATCATTAATAACACTCCCCCAAATATGCTCGCTTAGCTGGGCACGGGTTAGCGTGCGGTTTTTATGCAGCAACATATATGCAATAAGGTCAAATTCCTTTTTGGTAATGGCATTAACCGGGTTAACGTGGTACATGATAGTGCGTTCGGTAATATTCACCAAAAATCCATCAAGATCAATAATGGTTTGGGTAATGCCAAACTTTCTGCGGGTTATGGCCTGCATGCGGCTTTGCAGCTCTAAAAGCGAGAAGGGTTTTGCAAGATAGTCATCGGCGCCAAGGTCAAGGCCCTTTACACGGTCGTTAACTTCGGCACGGGCGGTTAGGATAATGCAGGCAGCTTCGGGATTGGTCTTTTTTGCTTCTTTAAGCAAGTCAAGCCCTTCATAATCCGGCAGGCCAAGGTCTAACAGTATAAAATCGTAAAGGTTAACTGCAATTTTTTCGGAAGCTGATGCGCCGTTGTAGCTTATCTCGCAGATATAATTATTCTTTACCAGAAAAAGTTCCAGTTCGTGGGCAAGTGCCTTTTCATCTTCTATGATCAATACATTCATCTAATAAAAGACATAATAAAAGGTGAAATTAAAAAATGATTCGCGCCTGTTCTTTAACATACCCTCCACATTAACCGGAATAGAGTATTTGTATGAAGCTTCCAATGTATAATGGGGCATGTTGTATGCCAGCGGTATTTTAAAGCTATAGTTTAGCATGTTAAACTTGGCGTTTGCCCGGGCGCGCCGGCCGTTTTCATTCATTATAAAAATATTATCGGCCTCTAACCTGTAATCGTGATCAACAGCGTAGCGCTGCACAAAATTTTGCGTGCCAAAAATGAGGTTTACAGATGGGTTGATGGAGAGGAAATCCTGATCATTAAAAACATTGAACGAGCTCTCGATATATTTTGAGTTGGTAATCGTAGTAAAAATATCATACGATTTACCAAACAGGTAATCAGCAGTAAAACTGGTTTTCAGATATTTCCAATCATAAGAGTTTTTCCAGTTGATATCATTTGATGCCGAGGATTTTATTATCGCGGCCTCTTTGTTAAAAAAGAAGCGGGTGTAACTTATCGTACCGGTGAATTTTTTTGATAGCCTGTAATAATATCCGCCGCCAATATCAATTTCATCAACCAATGGTTTGTAGCCCAATACTTTTACTGCCGAACCATATATAAAGAAACCCGGTTTGGCATTAAAAATAATATCTGTAGACATGAATGGGTACTTGATTGGGCCCGTGCGGCCAAAAAACAGCGCATCGCTGCCATAGCTTATCCCTGCCGATACCGAGCTTTTGCGAACAACGGTATCAGTATCTGCAACGGCATAATCATCCCGGTACGCAATTAATTTGGGCTTAAGTGTAGCCGCATTTACTGCATTGCATGTGATAATAAATAACAGGGCGCCAAAGTATCTCATTAGTCGTTTCTCCTTGGTATTTCGGGCGGCCGTTCCAATCCTTCGGGCCTGCGCTGCCGTTTCGGTTTTTGTTTAGGCTTTAAAGTTACCGGGTCAATATCCTCTATTTTCTCGGGCTTCGGCATTTTTTTTGCCTTGGCAACCACCTTAATTTTCTTTTTATCTTCTTCAGATTGACGTTGTTTGCCTTTTGTTACAATTGTATCTTGCTGTAACGCATAAAATGTGTTAAATGATACATTAGCAGTATAAGCATAAAAAAGGCTACCGTGAAAACCGGTATTGTTTTTTGCGTATGACAAGCGTGGTACGAATATCATTAAGAGTACAATATACAAAAACCACTTTATCATTTGAGGAGAAAGAAACGCTTAATAAATTATAAAGATACGCAGGCTGTTACGTTTGCAGGTTATTAATTCTGTTCAAAAATGCGCTAAATACCCGGGGCTTTATCCCTGTTATTTTAGCGCGAGTATATTATATTATAATAGGTTTATGGTAAAGATAAGCGAAGCTTACATCATTACACTAATATCTTTTGAAGTATATACACGTGCATGGTCATCAATTATAATGCATGCCATTTGATTTAGCTTGTTTATTAAATATAAACCGGCGTTTACACCCATAGCAATAATAGGGGTTGCCATGGCATCAGCCAGTTCGGCACCTGGGGTAATAATGCTTACACTTTTAATTTTACTAACCGGGAAGCCATTTTCAGGGTTAATATCACCGGTTATTTTGTTGTTATTAATGCTGGTGTATTTTTCTGTATTGTAAGAAGTGGCTACCGCCATGTTGCTGATTTTTACATCAGCATAAGGCTGGTTGGCCTGCGTTGGGTCTGCAGTGGCAATGGTCCAGGGGGTATTGTCTGGTTGCAGGCCCCATGTTAATAGGTCGCCACCGGCGTTAATAACACCACTGCTAACGCCTTCCATTTGTAAAATATATTTAGCCCTGTCGGCAGCGTAACCACGGCTAATGGCGCCAAAGCCAATGCGCATCCCTTTGTTTTTAAGAAATACAGTTTGGGCGGCAAAATCAAGCACAACATTGGTATAGTTTGTTAGGTTAAGCTTCTTTTTAAATGTTGTAACGGTAGGGGTAACAGCAGAATTAGCACTATCATCCAGGCTGATGGTAGTTGCAGCAGCGTAGGTAATATCAAACGTACCATCGGTAAGGGATGATATTTGCACGGCCCTGTCAACAAGCCTGAATATTTCAGCATCAACGCGCACTGGTTTAATACCCGCGTTGCGGTTTATCTCATTTATAGTGCTGTCTTCAGTAAATGTGCTTAGTAATTTATCAACGCGGTTAATTTCGGCAATAGCGCTATCAATGCGTGTGTGAGCCCATATGGCATCGTTCGCCACTAAACTAATCTCGAACCGGTTGCCCATTAAACGTGTTCCACGGTTAAAAATGGTAGAAGAACCTGTTAATTTTTTTACTGCCAGCATAGGTAATAGCGTTTCGTAAGTAAAACATTGTTGTATTTATACATTACGTAAGGCAATGAGCAAATGCAACTCCACAAACGCTAAATTAGTTGAGGTACATGAAATTGAGATGAAAGGGCGGTTTCCATATATGGAAAAAGCACCGTAAAGGTGCTTTCTCATTTATCATAATCCTAAAAAAATTAGGCTGCAGTGCCTTCTTTTAGTCTTTCGGCGTTTTCTGCGAATTGCAGGGCTTCCATAATTTCCTGCAGATCGCCATTCATAACACCTACAAGGTTATAGATAGTTAAGCCTATACGGTGCTCGGTTAAACGGCCTTGCGGATAGTTGTACGTACGTACTTTTGCACTTCTGTCGCCGGTGGCAACCATGGTTTTACGTTTCTTAGATGTTTCTTCCAGGTGCTTTTGAAGCTCCATTTCGTAAACACGTGAACGTAATACGCCTAAAGCCTTATCATAGTTTTTTAACTGCGATTTTTGATCCTGGCATTGTGCCACAATACCTGTAGGTATGTGTGTTAAACGTACGGCAGAGTAGGTAGTATTTACCGACTGACCACCCGGGCCAGATGCACAGAACAGATCCTTACGAATATCGCTCACCTGCAAGTCAATATCAAACTCATCAACTTCGGGCAATACCACTACCGATGCAGCCGATGTATGCACACGGCCCTGGGTTTCGGTATCGGGCACGCGCTGTACCCGGTGCACGCCGCTTTCGTATTTGAAATTACCGTAAGCATCCTCTGCATTTACATTAAACACAATTTCTTTGTAACCGCCGGCGGTACCTTCGGTATAGTCAACCAGTTCGGTTTTCCACCCGCGGCGTTCGCAATAACGCATGTACATACGGTAAAGGTCGCCTGCAAAAAGTGATGCCTCGTCACCACCCGTACCACCACGAATTTCAATAATGGCGTTTTTAGAATCTTCGGGGTCTTTTGGTATCAGCATCAAACGGATCACTTCTTCCATTTCATCCTGTTTAACCAGCAGCTCGTCCAATTCCGCTTTAGCCATCTCGCGAAACTCTTCGTCTTTCTCGGTAGCTAAAATTTCTTTGTTGCTTTCAATGTTGCTCATAATATTCTTGTAAATATTATACTCGTCAACAATTTTGGCAAGGTCTTTATATTCTTTATTCATCTGGGCAAACCGCTTCATATCAGCCATGGCATCAGGGCTGCTTAATTCGCCTTCTACGGTTTTCCAGCGTTGAAATATTAATTCTAATTTCTCTAACATCTTCTTATTTGAAAATCAATTGTAGCATTTTATGGGTTGCTGCGGCCCCGCTTTTCATTACAAGCTTTTTTGCCCGGGCTAATCCCATCACACCAAAGCTTTTTATTGCAATCGGGTTTAGGGCTGTTATTGCACTGCAAAAAACATGCAAAAATACGCAATTATCGGCACATTATAAATTCAGTGAATTGTAAAGAGATTTTCGGGGCGTATATCGCGCAGATCCATCGTACCTGTGGCACGAAATGGGGTGGGTTACGATACTGTAACTACGAAACCAACGTTCTTTAATACACAGTGCACAACTATTGTTGTGTGTTAAACGTACTTACAGTATCTATCCATTAAAAAGACTTATTATGGGAGCACCAGAAATTATATTGATCATTATTGCCATTTTAGTATTATTCGGCGGTAAAAAAATACCCGAAATGATGAAAGGCCTTGGCAGGAGCATTAAAGATTTTAAAGCCGCACAGGAGCCGGAACCTATCCCGGTAGAGGTTAAAGAAACAAGATTTAAATAACGAATGGCTGCCATGAAGGCGGCCATTTTTACCTTCTTTTCAAAACGCAACCTGGTCGCTTGTAGCCTCGAACTAAAATGGTTAAGCATTCAGTTTAACCGTATTATATAGCTTGTCGTAATATTTCCTGTCTATTACTTTTATTTGTTTCGCAAGCTGAAAGCTTGCCTTGGATTGTAAAGAGATTTTGCCTGAAGTATCGTATGATCCCTATTTAATCCTTCTCAAACCACTTTAACTCCAGATTTTCGCCGTCAAAAACGGCGTAGGTGTTATAATTTACCCATTCGCCCAGGTTTATATAACGGCTATTATCCTGTAAAGAAATATCAAGCGGTAAATGCCTGTGCCCAAAAATAAGGTAATCGTAATGCTTGGTTTGTAATAATTCTCTCGAATAAACTTCCAGCCACTCCTGTTGATGCAAAATCTTTTTTGTATCGTTTGCACCTGCAATGCGGCTTTGTTTTGACCAAATATTAGCTATCCCTATGCCCAGGTTAGGGTGTATCCTTGCAAATAACCATTGGCAAAAGCGGCTGCGGAATATCTTTTTTAATAATTTGTATTGCGCGTCTCCCGGGCCAAGGCCATCGCCATGGTGCAGGTAGAATTTTTTACCGTTGCGTTCAATCTCCAGTTCGTTGGTGATAATGGTAGCGTTTAATTCCTGCTCAAAATAATCAAACATCCACATATCGTGGTTGCCTTTAAACAGGTAAAGCTTAACGCCGGCATCGGTCAACTGTGCCAGTTTGCCTAAAAAGCGAATGTAGCCTTTAGGAACAACGGTTTTATATTCAAACCAAAAGTCGAACACATCGCCCATTAAAAAAAGTTCGGCACAATCATCTTTTATCAGATCCAGCCAGCGAATGATACGGTCTTCCCGTTCGCGCGATAAAACGTGGCCGTTAGCACCTAAATGAAAATCTGAAGCAAAGTATAAGTTTTTACCGGTTGGCATATTGTTTCAAAAGTACGGGAATAATTGGGCAAATGCCAAAATTGTGTATAGGTGATAATTTATAAGCTCTGTAAGAGCACCTTGTTTATAGAAACAATAAGTTGTGTTGAGCGCTCCGTAGGTGCGTCCTTAATAGTTTGTTAAGGATGCTCCGATGGAGCAAATGATCTTCCTAATATATGCTATAAACAGGGTGCTCCTCCGGAGCGAAATAAAAAGGGATGCTTTCTACAAGCTCGCGTTTTCATCCGGCATATATTGCAGGCGTTTGGCAAAGTAAATATCCCAGCTGCGTTGCTGCTGGCGGTTTACCATATGCTGGGTATCCTCGTCATAATCGCTGTTTAGCTGTTTGTATTTGGCATCAATACGGTTAAAAATATTCATGGTCTCGTTTTGATAATTAGCTGAGAAGCGGGTGCGCTCAATAGCCCTTAATACCTCCTGCTGCTCCAGGTAGGCAATGGTATAGTGGCCTTGCTCATGCTTTAGTATCTCCGCCAATTGCTCTGCCGATGTGATCTGCGACCTATCAATCCATGATCTGTAATTGTTCATAAACAACCGCACATTGGCATGTACCAGGTATTGACCGTTATTGCGGCTGGCCTGATATTTAAAATCGATAGTACAATTGGTGTAGGCTATTACGCCACGGCCATTTGCCCGTGGCGCTCCCTGAAAATCGTTAATAGTTAATATGCGGTGTGGTTGTGCGGATGCCGGGTTTAACGCGAGGCATAACAAAGCACATGCACAAAAAGCGCGTAAATATTTTAATATCATTTAGCCGTTGGTAAAGTGAAACTTTACTTTTTGACTTTATCTTTATCCAAAAGGTTTAAGCTCATCATTTCTTTCATGGTACGGTGCATACCATCGGTAGATCCGTCAAGGAAAATAACGTTGCCTTTTGAGTTTTCGGAAAAATGCTTGATGGATTCTGTCCACATGGTGAAAAGTATAACAGAGGTATCCATATTGGCTCCTTGCATTTCTTTTGCAGCCACGGTCATACCCTTGGCCACTTCCTCGCGGAATAACGCGATACCCTGTCCGCGTAATTGGGCTGCCTGGCGCTCGGCCTCAGCAGAGATTTTTATTGCGTTACCTTCAGCTTCGGCAGCTTTGGTTTTGGTGATCAGTAAAGCCTGTCCCTCGTTTTCGGCAGCGGCCTTTAGGTTATTTGATGCCACTACCTGGCTCATCGATTTCATGATGATGTCATCAAAAGTGATATCATTCAACTGCAGATCTTGCAAATGATAACCCCAGCCTTCTAAGATAGTATCCAGTTGTTCTTTTACGTGTTCAACAATATCGCGGCGCAATATCAATACTTCGCTTTGGCGTTTGGTGGCTACAAAAGCGCGGATAGAACCTTCTACAGTACGTATCAAAGCCTGCATAAGGTTACGCTCGTCAACAAATTTAAAGGCAACGTTTTTAATGCTTTCTTCCTGCTGGTCTAATACAGAATAAAGCAGCATGGCCTTAAAATAAACATTGGCCTGATCAAACGTTACCGCCTGGAACTCCAGCTCGACAGAGCGGTTCTGAATAGATATTTTAGAATAGATCTGCTCTATCAACGGGATCTTGAAATTTAAACCGGGAGTTAATATCCTGCGGTATTTACCGAATATGGTTACTACCGCAATTGTACCCTGCTTAACGGTTACAAAGGATGAGAAGATTACAATAATTATAAAGAATGCTACAAGATAGGCGACAATTGATGATGGTGTCATTAGGCTGATATTTTTTTAATAAATATAGACTTAATTATAATAGCTGCAATAAAGATATTATAACCCCGCAAGTACGAAGCCGCCTTTGGCTGGGTCATAAACCGTGTTGGTCTCGTGTGCGGTATTAAAATCAATACTTAATGCATTAGCAGGCAGTTCATTTGCTATAAGCTGGCTTGTGGTAACGGTGTTTGATAGATATATGGTTACCTGATTCACAGGCCGAAAAGTTATTGTATTATTAGGAAATACTGCATAAGCAAGCATTGGGTTTACCATAGCTAATGACCCATTTAAGCGAATAGGCTGTGCCAGGCCAACGGTAATATATGGCTGTTGCGTGTATTGGTTCGATATGGAGTAAATATTAGGTTGCGGATTGTTGAGTGCCGGGAAGAATGAGCCAAATGGCAGGAAATCATACAGCCCGGGTACAACTGCGCTTTGATAATCCATCCGGATCTGTGCACCAACTTCTACACGTTTCATTTGGGCATATATATAATAGTTTTCATTCCATTGAATGCAATTATTTGCCAATGGAGGCAGGCAAAGCCATGCCAGCGAAGTTTGCAACGGGGTTGATTTAACAAGAACAATCTGCTGGCCCTCATCTATAAGGGCCTGCAAATCTGCCGGATTTATGGCTAAATTTAATTGGAACGACATGTTGATAAGATAAGGTTCCCTAAAGATAGCAATAATTGGAATATGAGTATACCTGCGATATATGGCGTTGAATAAAATTTATTCGGCCGTCCAAATATTATCAACAAACCATTTCTTGTTATCAAAAAACTGGTTTAACGGCTTAAAGCCCGCGCCTTCGGCCATATCGTTAATTTGTTTTACAGCGTATTTTTGTGAAATTTCCATGTAGATGTATTCATCTTTTATAAAGGAAATAGTTTCATCACCGATCTTTACTTTTTGATCGGTAAGGCTAATGAGGTAGCTTTTGCATGAACCTGTTTCGGGGTCGTAAGTGGCGTAATGGTCAAAATGGTCAGTATTAAAATCGCCATATAGTTCCCGGTTTATCCGCTCCAGCAAATTAAGGTTAAAGCGTTTGGTAATACCACCTTTATCGTTGTAAGCAGCCAAAACTGTTTTCGGGTTCTTCTTTAGATCAACACCTACCAGCATCATATCACCTTCTGAAAGATTGTTCCGCAATTCCTTACAAAAGCCTTGTGCAACGGCTACCGGCATATTGCCAACATTTGAGCCCAAAAACATTACTACTTTACGTTTATTGGATATGGAGGCGGCCTTTTTCAGCATATCAAAATACTCGCCGTTAAGTCCGGTTATTTTTATGCCGGGTAAAGTAACCGGAAGTGTAATATTCAGATACGAGATTACATTTTCGGATATATCAATCGGCAGATAACTAAAATCCGCTTTATTATCTATCAGGTATTTTAATAATTGGGTTGATTTTGTAGCATCACCAGCGCCTAGTTCAATCAGGTCGAAAGCATCGCCATCGGCAATTATCGCCTTACAAATTTCTGCTGTTTGCGAAGTGAAGATCTCCATTTCGCATTTGGTTGGATAGTATTCTTCACAATTCATCAGCTCCTGAAAAAGCTTATCGCCCTGGGCGTCATAAAAATATTTAGAATCTAAACGTTTAGGATTGGCGGTTAAACCCGCCATAACGTCCTTGTAAAATTGCTCATCGGTTATGGTATTAACAGATGCTTGTTGTGTTGCTGTGGTGGTGGAAGCCATAGGTATGAAATATGATTTTATTTAGCAAGACGTATGCCAGTAAATTGCCAGCGCAGTTCTGGCTGAAAAAAGTTACGATAAGTAATACGGCTATGATTGGGCGAAGTAACTTCTGATGCCCCGCGGAGCACTTTTTGACCTACCATAAATTTTCCATTATACTCACCAATTGCACCCGGCGCTTTTGCAAAACCGGGGTAGGGCAGGTAGGCGCTTTCTGTCCATTCCCAACACTTACCCCATTTAAACCGGGTTGCCGCGGCTTCCCACTCAAACTCGGTGGGCAGGCGCATTCCTTTCCATGAGGCGTAGGCATAGGCCTCGTAATAGCTTATATGGCGCGCGGGCTCGTGAAGGTTCAACTGCTCTAAGCCATGGTAGGTGTAGTTATGCCATTCGTCATCAATGTTATGCCAATACATAGGCGCTTCTACTTTATTGCTGTTTACCCAATCCCAGCCGGCTGCATGCCAGTGGCGAAAATCGTGATAGCCGCCAGCGTTTATAAATTCCAGGTATTCGGCGTTGGTTACCAGGTCAGGGCTTATCTCGTACGCGTTTAAATATACTTTATGACGGTTCAGCTCATTATCAAAACTAAAGCCCTCGCCATTAAAACCTATCTCATAAACGCCTTCGTTTAGCTTGATAAATTCGCCACCGGTTTTTTCTGATTTGGGCGAAACATAATCATGTGAATAGGCCGGAAACAAAGGGTTATTACCAAGGATGTATTTGATATCTGTTAGTAAAAGTTCCTGATGCTGCTCTTCGTGGTTAAACCCGAGTATCAGCAATTCTTTAACGTCCTGGCTGATATCGCCACAGGCAATAAAATTGTACATGGCATCATCTACATACTTGCGATAAAGTTTAATATCGATAACCGTAGGGCGACTTAAATTCCCCCTATCCGTACGGATAACGCGATTGCCCACGGTTTCGTAGTAGC
>NZ_JAQBOI010000036.1 GCF_028288105.1 Mucilaginibacter sp.
ATCGCTGGTATAGTGGTGTCTGTTTTCGCTCATGCAGGTTAACAAAAGTAATATTTTTTGAATTACTTAATTAACATACTTATCAGCATTTTTGTGATGTGTCAACAATTGATCATATCCGCCAGGGTTTTCCGCACGAACCTACCCCGCAGCAACTGGAACTTTTTGCAAAGCTCCACCAGTTTTTAAGCAGCGGGGAAGAGGATGATTGCTTTATACTGAAAGGTTATGCCGGTACGGGTAAAACCACCGTGCTTGGCGCGCTGGTAAAAGCCTTGCCTCAGTATAATTTTAAGTCGGTACTGTTGGCGCCAACCGGGCGGGCGGCCAAGGTGATCACTAACTATTCGGGCCGTAAGGCATTTACTATTCATAAACGCATCTACCGTAAAAAATCGGCCCTAAATGTAGACGAATCATTCATGATCGCCGAAAATATGAGCACCAACACGCTGTTCATTATCGACGAGGCCTCCATGATATCTGACGAGCTGACCGGCAACAACCGCGAAACCCTGCTGCACGATCTGGTTAATTACGTTTACAATACCAAAAACTGCAAGCTGATGCTGGTGGGCGATACCGCCCAGTTACCTCCCGTTGGCGCAGATAATAGCCCGGCGCTGGATGCCAAATTAATGAAAGACCAGTTTGGCCTAACCATATTTAGCTATGAATTGACCGATGTATTGCGCCAGCAAAAAGATTCGGGAATCTTATTTAATGTGACCAAGGTGCGCGATATTATCCGCCAGGGGAAAGAGGTGATGCCGCAGATAGTTACTAAAGGCTATAAAGATGTTTACCGCATGAGCAGCGAACTGCTGGAGGAAGGCCTTAATTATGCTTACAGCAAGTACGGGCACGATAATACGCTCATTATTTGCCGGAGTAACAAAAACGCTAACCTTTATAACCGGCAGATCCGCGGGCGCATACTCATGCGCGAAGAAGAACTAACCGGCGGCGACCAGCTAATGGTAGTAAAGAACAACTATTTTTGGCTTCAGGACCAGGAGGAGGGGAGCACCGGTTTTATTGCCAATGGCGACATAGCCCGCGTGAAAAAGGTGCGCAGGATAGAGGAAATGTATGGCTTTAGGTTTGCCGATGTGCAGCTGGAGTTTATTGATTATGCCGAAGACCCGGTGCTGGATTGTAAGATTCTGCTGGATACCCTGTATTCGGAAGCGCCCGCCCTGCAATCTATCGATCAAAAACGCTTTTATTTGGAAGCGATGAAAGATTATGACCATATCCCAAACAAGCGCGACAAGCATAACGAACTGAAGTTAAATCCTTACTATAATGCCTTGCAGGTTAAATTCGCTTATGCCATAACCTGCCACAAAGCGCAGGGCGGCCAATGGGAAGCGGTGTTTGTTGACCAGGGGTACCTTACGGATGAAATGGTGAATACCGATTTTCTGAGGTGGTTTTATACTGCCTGCACGCGTGCCACCAATGAGCTTTATTTGGTGAATTTTAATCAACAATTTTTTAAAGGGGGCGCCGAGGAATAGCTTGTTCCATTTTCAAAATGGAACAGACCTATGAATCAGGCCTCCAGTGGCAATATAATAGTGAATGTGCTGCCCTTGCCTTCTACGCTGTGCACGCTTATTTTGCCGTCGTGGCTTTCTACAATATCCTTAACAATGCTTAAACCTATCCCGGTAGATTGCTCGCCTTTTAACCCGGTACGGCCCGCGCCAGAGAAGCGTTCAAAAAGCTTTGGTATCAGCTCATTAGGGATACCTACACCCTTATCTTTCACCTGAATAATGATCTTATTCTTTTCGCGCTTAAGATTCAGTTCCACCTTATCCGTTTCCTTTGAAAATTTTAGCGCGTTACTGATCAGGTTGTCAATAACCCTCGGGAATTTTTCCTGGTTAATTTGCGCGTAAGCAGTTTTAACATCACTTATCAGCACCACATTGCTTTTACCTCCTTGTTGTATATTCCAGGTATCTATAATACCCTGTAACATGGTGTTAAGCTCGGTTTTATGGGTGTCAAAATTGGTGTTGTTATCGTAGCGGGCCGCATCAAGCAGGTCGTCGATTATATTACGCGCCTTCACACACGATTCGCGCATCATACTTAAATTATCCTGGGTATCCTCGTCAATATCTTCCAGTTCCATCAGCATCGCTAATGATTCAACCGCGGCAATTGGGTTACGTAAGTCGTGCGCAACGGTACCCAGTACCTGGTTCTTAAAATTATTGGCTTTCTCAATTTCTTCGTTCTTCTGGCGGATCTCTACTATTTGCCCGTAATAACTGGCCTTGTAAGAGAAAAAGTATCTTGATGTTAAATAAAAACCGGCAAGTAATATGGCCGATATCATTTGGTTATACGTCATTTCGGTAGGGCTTACCTGTGCATGAAAAAGCATCATGGTAAACATTATTTCCACACTAAATAGCAGTATAAGGGTTTCGTGGTACTCAAACACAAACAGCACGCTCACAATACTTAAAGCAACAAGGTATAGGGTAAGGGCGTTACTTGGGTCTGATGTGGATATAAAGCTGGAATACATGCCGCAGCCTATGAGATACAGGGAAAACACAAAAACAAATAAGGCCATACCCGAAGAAGCCCACTTTGTTTTACGCATATGCAGCACCAATAAATGACTGATCAAATAAAAGAAAGGTGTTATAATAATAAACACCCAGTTGATACGGTTAAACTCGGGAAAGTTCTGCGCCTTGGTCAAACTTTCGGGGAAAACATGGTAAAGTATCCTGATAATTATACTTAGAGTAAGAAATATAAAACTTGCGGTACGAACGCTCAACAGGTTCTGGTAAGTATAATAATTACGATAAGCTGTACTGTATTTTGGAGATAGCTTTGTGAAGAAATGAGTTTCCAAGATGCTTTGTTATAAGGAGTTCAAAAATATCAAATACTTATTTTCAGCTAAAAATCTGTAATTTGAATGAGTTGTGGATGAATTAATTTAAACTTTTTGACAAAATGTCGGTAAAGAAAAAAATTGAATGCCATTTGTTCATAAAACGAAAAGTGGCAATTGTTTTGAGGCTAATTAGGCACTATGAATTTTAACAACTTTACCATAAAAGCCCAGGAAGCTGTACAAAAGGCATCCGAAATTGCGATTGGTAACCAGCAGCAGGCTATCGAGACCGCGCATTTATTAAAAGGTTTATTACTGGTTGACGAGAACGTTATTACCTACCTGTTGAAAAAGCTAAACGTTAACGTGAACAGACTTAGCGAAACGCTCGACGCGCAAATATCATCCTTCCCAAAAGTTAGCGGGAGCGAAGCTTATCTGTCATCAAGCGTAAATGCAGCCCTGCAAAAGGCAAACTCTTATTTAAAAGAATTTAAGGACGAGTTTGTATCTGTTGAGCATATATTATTAGGCATATTATCAGCCGGGGACAAAATTTCCGGTATGTTGAAAGATGCGGGTGTTAACGAAAAAGATCTGAAAAAGGCCATTGTTAGCCTGCGTGGCGATAGCAAAGTAACTAATCAAAATGCCGAGGCTACTTACAACGCGCTAAACAAATATGCCCGTAACCTAAATGAGTATGCCGAAAGTGGCAAGCTTGACCCGGTTATTGGCCGTGATGAAGAGATAAGGCGTGTGATACAGATCCTATCGCGCCGTACTAAAAACAACCCTATACTGGTTGGCGAACCCGGCGTAGGTAAAACAGCCATTGCCGAGGGTATTGCCTTCCGTATCATAAAGGGCGATGTGCCCGAAAGCCTGAAAACCAAAACCGTTTACTCACTTGATATGGGCGCCCTGATTGCGGGTGCCAAATACAAAGGCGAGTTTGAAGAACGTTTAAAAGCCGTTATCAAGGAAGTTATTCAAAGCGATGGCGAGATCGTTTTGTTTATTGATGAGATCCATACCCTTGTTGGTGCGGGCGGCGGCGAAGGTGCTATGGATGCGGCCAACATATTAAAGCCTGCCCTTGCCCGTGGCGAACTAAGGGCCATTGGTGCTACCACGCTTAACGAGTATCAAAAATATGTAGAGAAAGATAAAGCCCTTGAACGCCGTTTTCAAAAAGTAATGGTGGATGAGCCGGACACTGCCGATGCCATTTCCATTTTGCGCGGATTGAAAGAACGTTACGAAACGCACCATAAGGTACGTATCAAGGATGAAGCTATCATTGCCGCGGTTGAAATGTCTCAGCGTTATATATCTGACCGGTTCTTGCCCGATAAGGCTATTGATTTAATGGATGAAGCAGCCTCTAAGCTGCGTTTAGAGATGGATTCGGTACCGGAGGCGGTTGATGAACTGGAACGCCGCATTATGCAGCTGGAAATTGAGCGCGAAGCCATTAAACGGGAGAAAGATGATAACAAGGTTAAAGAACTGAGCGAAGAGATCGCTAATCTATCTGCCGAACGCGATTCGTTGCGTGCAAAATGGCAAGGCGAAAAAGACCTGGTTGATGGCATTAACCAAAAGGTTGAGCAGATTGAGAATTACAAACAGGAAGCCGAACAGGCCGAACGTGCCGGTGATTATGGTAAAGTAGCTGAATTACGCTATGGAACTATAGTTGAAGCCCAGCAGCAGGTTGATAAGCTGAAAGCTGCCCTATTGGAAAATCAACAGGATAGCCGTATGCTGAAAGAGGAAGTTACCGCCGATGATATTGCAGGTGTGGTAAGCCGCTGGACAGGTATCCCGGTTAGTAAAATGATACAAAGCGAACGCGAAAAGCTGCTTAACCTGG
>NZ_JAQBOI010000162.1 GCF_028288105.1 Mucilaginibacter sp.
TACATATTTATGATGGTGGTAGGTATTATTGCCATTTTGGTGTACAGTTTAATTAAAATATAAGCGCTTAGCGTTTACCATATAAAATGACGGTTAGCATTTTACTTTTTTTACCGATTGTTGCAGCCCTTTTAGTGCTGTTGTTTAAGAACGAAACAGTGAAACACGCGGCGCTGTTCTTCGCCCTTGTGGAACTTGGCATAGCCGCTTATTTTTTAGCAAGTTTCGTTCCCGATGCATCTGTACAGTATGCCATTGACGCGCCATGGATCCCAAAAATGGGTATTTACTTTAGCGCGGGTATTGATGGTATCAGTATGATAATGGTGTTATTGACCACCGTACTTGTCCCCCTCATCATTTTAACAACCTACAAGCATGAGTATAAAAACGCGAAAGCCTTTTATGCGCTGATATTGTTTATGCAGGCCGGCTTGTTAACCGTATTTACAGCATTGGATGGTTTCTTATTCTATGTAGGATGGGAAGCAGCATTGATCCCTATCTATTTTATCTGCGCGTTATGGGGTGGCGAAAACCGCATTCGCATCAATATTAAATTTTTCATCTACACCTTTGCTGGTTCATTATTTATGCTGTTGGGTATTATTTACCTGTACCTGCAAACACCAACCAAGGTATACGATCTTAAGTCGTTTTACGAACTTAGCTTAACGCTAACCCAGCAATCATGGGTTTTCTGGGCGTTCTTTATAGCGTTTGCTATCAAAATGCCGATATTCCCGTTCCATACCTGGCAGCCGGATACTTACACCGAAGCGCCATCAGCAGGTACCATGATGTTATCAGGTATTATGCTAAAGATGGGTATCTACGGCGTTATCCGCTGGTTGATACCTAATGCCCCTGCAGGTTTCTTGCAATGGCAAAACCTGGTTATGATATTATCGGTAATTGGTATTGTATATGCTTCGCTGATAGCCTTTAATCAAAAGGATGGTAAACGTTTGGTGGCTTATTCATCAATCGCCCACGTTGGCCTTATAGCTGCCGGTATCTTCGCATGGACAACGCAAGGGGTACAAGGCGCCATGATACAAATGCTTAGCCACGGTATAAACGTGGTGGGTATGTTCTTTATTTGGGATATCATTAGCCGCCGTTTAAACACCCGCGACATTAGCCAGATGGGTGGCATTGCCAAAGTAGCCCCTAATTTTTCTATCGCGTTTTTAATTATCCTTTTAGGCACAGTAGCCCTGCCATTAACCAACGGTTTTGTTGGTGAGTTTCTATTACTGAAAGGCGTATTTAACTATAACATTTGGTTTGCCGCGGTTGCAGGTTTAACCATCATATTTGGAGCGGTATATATGCTGCGTATGTACAAGAATGTAATGCAGGGCGAAACCAATGAACTAACAGCTATTTTTACCGATATAAGCGGTTCAGAGAAATTGGTGCTTGGAATTATATGCCTGTTAATTATTGGCATAGGGGTGTATCCGCAGCCTATTCTGCATATATCAGAAGCGGCGGTTACCAATTTGGTTAACACAGTAAGTGCAAAGTTTAATAATGCTCAATTTTAATACAGATATAAAATAAATGACTACACTAATAATCATATCTGTTTTACCCATCGTAATATTATACCTGGGTTTATATAAAGTTCAAAAGGCCTTATTGCCGGTAACCGTTGTAGGTTTATTGGCAGCTTTAGGTGCCGCTGTATTGCAATGGGATAATAACGCCGAGCCTATTTATCACGGCATGATGCTGTTCAATAATTTCTCGGTTGCGTTTTCTGTTGTAAGTATTGTTTCAACGATATTAATATTATTGCTTTCTAAAGGATATTTTGAAAGGATAAGCAACCATATTGCAGAGTATTATGCTATAATCCTATTCTCGTTAGTGGGTATTATTGTAATGGTATCTTACCATAACTTAACCATGTTGTTCATCGGTATCGAGATCATGTCGGTTAGTTTATATATCCTGGCAGGGATCCGTAAAAGCGATTTCGCGTCAAATGAAGCAGCTTTAAAATACTTTTTAATGGGAGCATTTTCAACCGGCTTCCTGTTATTTGGTATCACATTGATATATGGTTCTTCGGGTTCATTTGATCTGGATGTGATCCGCGACTGGGTAGTAACCCATCCACGTAATATCGACCCATTATTTTACACCGGGATAATGCTTATTATCATTGGCCTTTGCTTTAAGGTTGGTGCTGCACCCTTTCACTTCTGGACACCTGATGTTTATGAAGGCGCACCATCGCTGATCACTTTGTTTATGTCTACAGTGGTTAAGGTGGCAGGTTTCGCGGCATTCCTGAGGTTATTCTCTGCTTGTTTTTTAACTATCGCAGGTTTCTGGACACCGGTATTATTGGTTATTACCATCATCACCTTATTTATTGGCAACATAACAGCCCTGTACCAGCAAAGCTTTAAACGCATGATGGCTTTTTCGAGCATATCACATGCGGGTTATCTGTTGTTCGCGATAGTAGCTTTAGGCGCAGGTTCTGCTAATTCCATATTTGTATATGCTACAGCATATTCAATCGCCTCTATCATCGCCTTTGGCGCCCTTATTCTGGTAAGGCAGCAAACCGGCAGCGATAACTTTGAAGGGTTTAACGGGTTGGCAAAAAAGAATCCTTTCCTGGCGTTGGTACTTACGGTAAGTATGCTATCATTAGCGGGTATACCCCTTACCGCCGGTTTCATTGGTAAATTCTTCATGTTCAGTGGCGCATTGGCACATTATAATTTCTGGCTGGTAATTATTGCGGTGGTGAATGCAATCATCAGCATATTTTATTATTTCAGGGTTATTATTGCTATGTACTTCCGTAGTGCCGAACGTGCGGAGGTTGAAGTGCCGGCTTATTACAAGTTTGTTTTAGGCTTCTCTGCTGTCGTAACCATCGTAATCGGTATCTATCCTGCGTTTATATCCAGTCTTATTTAATAAGGGCATTAACTACAATTTGATTTAATATTTGTAGTTTTACGGATATAGTTAATGGAAAATATTTGGGAATACCTTCAAAATTTAACCGACGCACAGTCTATTTTAAGTAGTGGTGGGTTTTACCTGTTACTTATAGTAGTATTTGCCGAAACCGGTTTATTTTTTGGGTTCTTTTTACCGGGCGATTATTTACTGTTTCTTGCAGGCTTGTTAAGTGCCGCCGGTATTATCCAGGTCCCTATATATACATTGGTGCTTTCGTTGATAGCCGCGGGTATTTTAGGGAATTACACAGGCTACTGGTTTGGCTACCGAACGGGGCCGGTATTATTCAGTAAGAACGATTCTTTCTTTTTTAAGAAGCGCTACATAGCCGTAGCCGAAGAGTTTTACGCCAAATATGGTGGCATGGCTTTGATTTTAGGCAGATTTTTCCCCATAGTTAGAACATTTGCCCCTATATTTGCAGGTGTTGTACGGGTTGACCTTAAAAAGTTTACTATTTACAATATTGTAGGCAGCGTAGCCTGGGTAACAACCTTAACCTTAACCGGTTATTTTTTGGGTAGGCGCTTCCCCGAACTAAAAGATTATCTGGAGTACATAGTACTTGGTTTGATAATTCTTACATCAATTCCGCTGATTATTGCTTTTGTGAGAAAACGGTATGCAAAGTCAAAAGAACAATAAAATATAACATATATATACATGAGCACACAACATCCCTGGCATCAGGTTTCACCGGGTGATAATATTCCTGAGATAGTAAACGCGATAATTGAGATACCTAAAGGATCTAAAGCGAAATATGAGATAGATAAAGAATCGGGCTTATTAAAGCTTGATCGTGTATTGTTCTCATCAGTAATGTATCCGGCCAATTACGGTTTCATCCCGCAAACTTATTGTGATGATAATGACCCATTAGATATTCTTGTACTTTGCTCGATAGACGTTTTCCCAATGTCTATCATCGAAGCTAAAGTAGTAGGTGTAATGCATATGGTTGATAACGGTGAACAGGATGATAAGATCATCGCGGTAGCAAAAAACGACATGTCTGTTAATTATATAAACGACCTATCTGAATTGCCTCCACATGCCATGAAAGAAATTGTACGCTTTTTTAGCGATTATAAAGTACTTGAGGGTAAGAATGTTACCATTGAGCACTTGTTAGGCGTACGCTACGCGCATAAAGTTATCCAAGAAAGTTTAGAGTTATATAAGTCTACTTTCCCTGTTTACAAATAAAATAATTAATGGACCCCGCACATTACGAAATTAGTGTTTTCTACATTTTCGCAACCATATTCCTGGTACTGCTAAACGGTTTCTTTGTGGCAGCAGAGTTTGCCATGGTTAGGGTTAGAGGGTCACAAATTGAACTAAGGGCCAAGTCGGGCAGCGGCGTAGCCAAAGTTGCACGAGGCATACTACATAATTTAGATGGTTACCTGGCTGCTACACAGTTGGGTATTACCATTGCTTCCCTGGCGCTTGGTGTGGTGGGCGAAGGAGTGGTTACCAACATCGTATTAAGAGGCTTTTTATCTGTAGGTATTGAGCTTACTCCCGCTTTTGTTACCACCAGCCATATTCTATCATTTGTTGTAATAACCGTATTGCATATTGTATTTGGTGAGTTGGCGCCAAAGTCGCTGGCTATACAAAAATCAGCAGGAACGGTTATGGCAGTATCTGTACCGTTACGTTTTTTCTTTTTAGTTTTTAGACCCGCCATTTGGTTACTAAACGGATTTGCCAATTTTATATTAAAACTTTTTGGTATCACCACTTTAGAAGGCGGTGAAACACACCATAGTTCCGAAGAATTACAATACCTGTTAGAGCAGGGAAGGGAAACCGGCGCGCTCGACTCCAACGAACACGAACTGATACAAAATGTGTTTGATTTTAACGAGCGTGTGGTGAAAAATATCATGGTGCCGCGTACCAAAATATCGGGCATTGAGGTTGGCACCGGGAAAGAAGAACTCCTGGAACTACTGATAACCGAAGGCTACTCGCGTATGCCGGTTTACGATGAGGTTATTGATAAGATAATAGGCATTGTTCACGCTAAAGATATTCTGCCATTACTGGCCCGTAACGAGCCAATTGTGTTGAGAGATATTATCCGCAAACCCTATTTTATACCGGAGACCAAGAAAATAAACGACCTAATGGCCGAGTTGCAGCAAAAGCGCATACAGATAGCCATTGTATCTGACGAGTTTGGTGGTACCGCCGGTATGGTTACCCTGGAGGATATTGTTGAAGAGCTGGTAGGGGAGATACAGGATGAGTTTGATGAAGAAAAACCTATTGTTGAGAAACTGAACGACCGCGAATTTGTGGTGAATGCCCTTGCGCCGATATACGACGTAAATGAGCACCTGCCGCATGACTTGCCCGAGGATGGCGATTTTGATACCGTATCCGGGTGGTTGGGACATATATTTGGTAAAATACCTGACGTGGGAGAGCAGAAAGAAAGTAACGGTTACAATATTACCGTACTAAAAAAATCTGATCAGAACATTGAATCTGTAAAGCTGGAGCTACTGATAAACGAAGAGGATACTGTAGATTTGCATTGATTTTTTGTTGAGCAATAGTGCATAGGAGGCTCCCCTGGAGCCAGGGTAATTTCATTGGTAATTTTCTATAAACACGAAACTCCTATGGAGTTTTACAATCGTAAATAGGTTTTCTGAAAATCCCGGAACGGGTATTTGTTGTTTAAACACATGGAGTTAGTATATTCGTAAAAGCTCCGGAGGAGCACCATGTTTATAGAAAACAATTATCAAAATATACGGCTCCATAGGAGCCACCTCTAATAAAATGCAGCTTTTTTACACACCTGACATTGACCCCTCATTATCCCAATACTTTTTAAGCGAGGAGGAAAGCAAACATGCCGTACGCGTGCTGCGCCTTGCTGTTGGCGACGAGGTGACCCTGATAGACGGTAAAGGCGGTCTATATAAAGCCGAAATAAAAGACGCGCACCCAAAGCGCACCATATTGCAAATAAACCAGGTTACCACAGAGTTTAATAAGCGTAACCATTACCTGCACATTGCTATAGCACCCACAAAAAATTTAGACAGGGTAGAGTGGTTTTTAGAAAAAGCCACCGAAATAGGTATCGATGAGATCTCGCTCATTATCTGCCAGCGGTCTGAACGGAAAGAGGCTAAGGCCGAGCGCTTGAACAAGATCATAACATCAGCTATAAAGCAGTCTATAAAAGCTTACCACCCTGTTTTGAATGCGCCGGTTAATTTGAGCCAATTTTTAAAGCAACCATTTGAAGGTCAAAAATTTATCGCCCATTGCGATAATGGCGAAAAAACAGAACTTGCACAATCTATTGAAAAACAAAACCGTTATTTAATACTAATAGGCCCCGAAGGTGACTTTACCCCTGCTGAAGTGGATACTGCTTTGCAGAACGGATATAAAGCTATAACTTTAGGTGAAAGCCGTTTACGTACCGAAACGGCCGCCCTTGAAGCCTGCTTCGAGGTGAATTTTTTAAACCGCTAAATGTGAGAAGATCTTTTTTTGTTACCGTAGCTATTGCCCTGGTGTTTTGCATTAGCAGCTTTACTGCGCCGTCATACAAAATGGGGAGGCTTAAATATAACGGTGGTGGCGACTGGTACGGCGACCGTACCGCATTAGTTAATCTCATCAAATTTTGCAACGAAAACTTAAAAACAAATTTCCAGCCCGAAGAAGAGATTGTTGAGGTAGGGAGCGAGCAGATCTTCAATTATCCGTTTGTGTTTATGACCGGGCATGGCAACGTGATATTTAGTGATCAGGAAGCGCGCAACCTGCGTAAGTATTTAACAGGTGGCGGCTTTTTGCATATCGATGATAACTATGGGTTTGATAAATTTATTCGCCCGCAAATGAAAAGGGTTTTCCCCGAACTGGAATTTGTGGAGCTGCCAACCAATTATGCCATCTATCACCAGAAATATAATTTCCCTACAGGTTTGCCCAAAATACACGAGCATGATGGCAAACGCCCGCAAGGTTTCGGGCTCATATACAAAGGGCGCCTGGTGTGTTTCTACACTTATGAGTGCGATTTAGGTAATGGCTGGGAGGATTATGGCACCTATGCCGGCGACAGCCAGGAAGCGCGCCTAAAGGCCTTAAGAATGGGCGCCAATCTCATTCAATATATATTTACCAAATAAGAGTAAATATTCTGTTAATTCTTAAATTCGGAAATTCAGGTTCAGATAATATTTTATGCACAAAATAAAGGTTAATAATAAGCACGATTTTGAAGTGGACAGAAAGGGTGACACCCTACTGGTGAATAATAATACTATCAACGCCGATATTAAACAATTGAACGATCTGCTATACCATATTATTAACGAAAATGGTTCCTATAATGCCGAGGTGGTGAGCTTTGACCGCGAAGCAAAAACCGCCGAAATAAAGGTGAACAACAATATTTATACACTTACCGCCAAAGACCAGTTTGATGTACTGCTTGACAAGATGGGCCTAAGCAGTTTAATGGCTGCCAAGGTAAGCGAGATAAAGGCCCCTATGCCGGGCATGGTACTGAAAGTGCTTGTAGAAGAGGGCGCCGAAGTTAAGAAAGGCGAAAATCTGTTTGTGCTGGAAGCTATGAAGATGGAGAACATCATTAAATCGACGGCAGATGTTACCGTAAAAACCATTAAAATAAAACCCGGGGATAAGGTAGAAAAAGGACAGATACTGATGATGTTTTAACTTAACTGCCTATAAATCAAAACAAAAGGTATAATTTTATTATGCCTTTTGTTGTTTTGTAACAATTAAATTACGAACTTGATAGTCACATCCACTAAATCGATAGACTATGAAGAAAATTTTACTTTTATTTCTGTTGTTATTTACAGTTACCGTAGCCATCTGTCAAACAAAAGTGATAACTGGCAAGGTAACAGATCAGAAAGACGGTTCGGCGTTACCAGGGGTAACAGTAACCGTTAAAGGTTCGCCTACTATTGGTATGCAAACAGACGTTAACGGGGGCTACCGGCTACTTGTACCGGCTGATGCCAAAATATTAAGCTTCAGTTTTATAGGCTATAAAAACGTAGAATTACCCATTACAGGGACAGTAATTAACACCCAGTTAGGGGTAGACTCTAAACAACTTACCGAAGTCTTAGTTGTGGGTTATGGTACACAAAAGCGCCAGAATGTTACAGGTTCTATCTCATCTATTTCTGCAAAAGAGATAGAAGGTACGCCTGCCACATCATTAGAACAGGCTATACAGGGGAAATCTGCCGGGGTGTTTATCCAATCGGATAACGGTAAACTTGGACAGGGTATTTCTGTAAGGGTGCGGGGTTCATCATCGGTATCAGCAGGTACGCAGCCTTTATATGTGTTGGATGGTATCCCAATAACTACCAATAACTTGTCAAGTACGGAAGCACCTACTAACCCGATTGCCGATATCAACTTTAACGATGTCGAGTCTATACAAATATTGAAGGATGCGTCTGCATCTGCTATATATGGTGCCAGAGCTTCAAATGGTGTAGTGGTTATTACTACTAAAAAGGGCAAGGAAGGTGCAACTAAAATAAATTTCTCGGCACAATATGGCTTTAGCAAACCATCAAGGCACCGTAAGTTTTTAGATGCCACCCAGTTTGTAAAATATGTACAGCGCGAAGGTGTTGGTGCGGCCAAGCAGGATTTTGCCGCAGGTTTTTACGATACGCTTGATGAAGCCCTGGCCGATTACGAGAGCATTATTAACGATGACCTTACTTACTACGCGGCCGACAATGCCGACTATGCAAATGGTAAAGTTAATACCGATTGGGAAAAACTTGCCTACCAAAGCGCTCCGCAAATGCAGTACGATCTTAACCTATCCGGCGGGAATGATAAAACAACCTATTACATAGGGGGGCAGTATCTTGATCAGGATGGGATATTAGTAGGAAACAGCTTTAAGCGCTATTCAAGCAGAATAAACCTTGATAATAAGATTACATCGAAACTTAGCGTTGGCATAAACTTAAGTTTTGCCAACACTATAAATAACCGTGTATCAAATGATAACGCGTTTAGTACACCATTGCAACTTGTAGCGTTATCGCCAATAACACCACTAAATGACCCGCGTACAGGTTTGCTAAGCGGTAGCCTACCCGGCGAAGCAGAAGATTATCCTTTATATTACAACCCTTTGCTTGCGGTTGATAATGCCCGTTATAAAGCAACCGTTTTCCGTACTATTGGTAACGTATATGGCAATCTTGAAATAGCCAAAGGGCTTACCTTCCGGACTGAATTTGGCGTTGACCAGTTAAACCAGGCAGAAGATAGCTATTATGGAAGCTTAACATTCCGCAACACGGGTACCGATAATGGCTTTGGGCAAAATACCACTACACAGGTATTAAACTTTAATACCAACAACTACTTTACCTATAAACATACATTTGCTGAAAAGCATGCGCTCGACCTCACATTAGGTACCAGTTACCAGCGATCAAGAACCACGGGTAACGATGTGCAAGGGCAGGAATTCCCCTCAGATGCGTTTAAGAAAATTTCTGCCGCGGCATCAATCACATCGGGTTCTTCATTTGATGATTCCTACAGCTTCCTGTCGTATTTCTTTAGAGCTAATTACGCTTTTGCTGGTAAATACTTAATATCAGGTAGCGCTCGTACAGATGGATCTTCGCGATTTGGGGCTAATAAGCGTTATGGCTTTTTCCCTGCCGGTTCATTGGGCTGGATAATATCTGAGGAGGAATTTTTAAAAAGCAGCAATACCATCAGTAACTTAAAGCTTAGGGTTAGCTATGGTTTAACCGGTAACGCCGAAATTGGTAATTACTCCTACCTGGGCTTATTTTCTCCGGCCAACTATAATGGCATAGGCGGGCAGGCATTTACACAACTGGCAAATCCTAACCTTAAATGGGAATCAACAGCTCAGTTGGACATAGGGGTAGATTTCGGATTTTTTAACAACAGGCTTTCCGGCTCGGTTGATTACTATGAGAAAAAAACCAAAGACCTGCTCTTAAGCGTAAATTTACCAGGTACATTGGGTATATCAACCCAAACCCAAAACCTGGGTCGGCTAAATAATAAGGGGGTAGATTTTGAACTATCAGCAGATATTTTTGTAGGCAAATTTAGATGGACCAGCAGCGTTAACGCCTCTTATCAAAAAAACGTTGTAACCTTTATTAATGGCCAGGTGTTGGGCGATAATGACCTTAACCGGGTAATTGAAGGCCAACCTATAGGTGTTTTTTACGGGCCGGAATATGCTGGTGTAAACCCGGATAACGGTGATGCATTATATTATAAAAATTCAAAGGATGCCGCCGGAAATATCGACCGCACAAAAACAAACAATTATAACGAGGCCGAGCGTGTAGTATTAGGTAACCCAAGTCCAAAATTCATTGGGGGCTTTACCAACACTTTTGGTTATAACGGGTTCGATCTTTCAATTACCATGCAAGGGGTGTTTGGCAATAAAATTTACAACAGCGGTGGCCAGTACATGAGTGCAAATGGCAGTAACGGTTATGATAACCAAACCATAGACCAGTTAGCCTATTGGGACCACCCCGGGCAAATAACAGATGTGCCCGAGCCGCGCCAGTTTTATGCTAATGGTACAGACCCATCAAGCCGGTACCTATCAAGTGGTACTTATGTGCGCTGTAAAACAGTTACATTGGGTTACACCATACCAAAAGAAATTACCCGCAAGCTTAATGTGCAAAGATTAAGAGTGTTTATGAACGCTTACAACCTGTTTTTAATTACCAAATACAATGGGTGGGATCCGGAAGTAAATTCCGATTATCAGTCGGGGAATATCAACCTCGGGGTGGATTTTTACTCGGCACCGCAACCACGTACTATTACATTTGGGGTTAATGTTAGCCTATAACTTAAATACAACAGCAATGAAAAAACATATATATACAATAGCAATAGTTGTCTTACTTAGCCTTGGGGCATGTAATAAACAACTTGATATAAAACCAACGGGCACAATTGACCAAACCCTTGCTATACGTACTAATGATGATGTACAAAGCACATTGGTTGGTACTTATAACAGTATGGGCGATGCCGACCTTTATGGCGGAGGAGTTTTTTTTGAACCGGACCTGCTGGCTACGCAGGAGATAATTGACTGGAACGGAACTTTCCAGGACCTTACCCAAATGGTAAACCAACGGATAGTAAATTCAAACGCTTTTGTGCAGGATAATTGGCTTGCCGCGTATGTTGTGATTAACCAGGCCAATAATGTATTGGCCAACCTTAAATTAGCAACCAACGACGATGAAAAGAGCCGTTGGGAGGGCGAAGCCAAATTTTTACGTGGGCTGGTTTATTTTGATTTGGTTAGGTTGTACGGTAAGGCATGGACCGATGGCGACCCGGGCACTAACCTGGGTGTACCTATTGTACTTACTCCAACCACTAAAGCCGACGAATCGGCAAAGGTGCCCAGGGCCACCGTAAGGCAAACCTATGACCAGGCAATAAAAGACCTTACAGATGCCAAAGCCTTATTGCCGGAGGATAACAGCTTTTATGCCAATAAATATGCAGCACAGGCTATTTTAGCACGCCTGTATCTGCAGCAAGGCGAATATGAAAAAGCCCGGGATGAGGCGGACGATGTAATATCATCACAGGTGTATGGGTTAAATGATAAATATGAGGATGAGTTCCCGTCAAAAAGCAAGACACATTTTGATAACACCATAGAAGATATATTTGCCATACAGGTAACGCAGCAATTAGGCACAAATGCGTTAAACACTTATTATGCCTCGGCTGGTAACGCAGGCCGTGGTGATATAAGGGTAAAAGACGAGTTTTTAGCCGAGTTTGAGCCTGGCGATGTAAGGGGCGAGTTTTACACCATAACATCTGTTAACCGCACCATGAAGTTCAATAACCAATATGGCAACATTCATGTTATACGCCTTGCCGAGCTTTACCTGATCCGGGCGGAAGCGAATAACCGCCTTGGTACAGTAGTAGGTGACTCGCCTGTAAATGATATTAATGCGTTAAAGGTACGCGCACATTTAGCACCCGTGGCAGATGTAACGCTTGATGATATTTTAATGGAAAGGCGGCATGAACTGGCATTTGAAGGAGGGTTTTTCCTGCACGATGCAAAACGCCTGCAACAGGATGTTGGACCATTGCCCTACAATTCGCCTAAGCTGGTATTTCCCATACCATTACGCGAAATTTTGGCTAACCCCAATTTGCAACAAAACGAAGGCTACTGACAATAAACATAAAAGCCCGGGACGTAATATCCCGGGCTTTTATAATATTTAGAAGCAGAGCTTATAATTCCCCCAACTTCATCAATGCGTAAAACAGCCCGGTGCAATGCAGCGCCTGGGCTATTTTATTATCAGCCAATAGTTGTTTTACTTCGGCAATGGTGTACTCTTCTACTATAAGTTCCTCATGCTCATCAAGCTGTTGCTCCTGTACTTTTTTGCCGCCTTTGGCCAGGTAGCAAAAGGTTTTATTATTTGCTGTAGATGGATTAGCGTAAACGGTGCTTATCAGTTCAATATTATCAAACTGGTAACCGGTTTCTTCTAATAGCTCGCGCAGCATGCCCGTTTCTGGGTCTTCACCATCTTCAATTACACCGCCGGGTATTTCCAGCGATACAATGTTGGCGGCATGCCTGTACTGGCGCACCATTATTACTTTATTATCTTCGGTTAATGCAACTGCATTTGCCCAGTTTGGATATTCCAGTACATAGTATTGTTCAACAATGCGGCCATCGGGCATTTCGCATTTGTCGCTGCGTAGGGTAGCCCAGGGGCCTTTATGTATATATTCGGATGAACAAGTTGTCCAGTTAAGTTCGCTCATGTGTGTTCTTGAAGTAATCATAGATGGTATTTCTTTTGGTTATTTTATCAAAAGATTCATAGTGATGCTGCGTTTCCTCGAAAACTACCAGCTACCGCTACTTCCGCCGCCGCCGCCGCTTCCGCCGCCAAAGCCGCCGAAACCACCACCACCGCCGCCGCCAGAGAAACCTCCCCAATCGCTGCCGCTGCTACGGCCTCCGCCACCCAGCATACTGCCTGCCAGGAACCACCAGAACGGGCTTGCACCGCCACGGCTGCCTATAATTCGGCCGCCACCACCGCCGCCGCCACGCTTCCGGAATATAAGGATGAGTATAACAACTACGATAATAATGATGAAACCTACAGGGCCGCCGTCACTCTTACCTTTAGCTTTTTTTGCATCGGCCTTATACTCGCCCTTCATGGCTTTAATAATATTATCAGTTGCGGCATCCAATCCGCCGTAGTAGTCGTTTTCTCTAAAACGCGGCTTCATATCATTTTGGATGATCTGCTGGGTAGTAATATCAGGCAAAGCGCCTTCGGCACCATAGCCCGTTTGGATAGACATTTTGCGGTCTTTAATGGCAACCAGCACTAAAATGCCGTTGTTTTTTTCCTTACTGCCAATTCCCCATTTTCTCAACAGCTCGGCACCATACTGATTTATATCATAATCGCCGGTTGACGGAATAATAACCACTGCTATTTGGGTAGAAGTAGAATCGTTGTACGCTGTCAGTTTATCCTCAAGTTTTATCTTATCAGATGCAGATAAGGTGTTTGTATAATCGGTAACCAGGGTGCCGGATCTTTCAGGAACATCCTGCGAGAAGGCGGTACTTATGCATAGCATCAGCCCCAGCCATAATATTGTTTTCTTTAACATCATTTGTTGTTAATTGCCATCCATAAAGGCGATGTCGTCGGGAAGTTCGTTCTTATCATTCGACGCATACGGGAAATACTTTTTCAATTGCTCGCCGGCTTCTGTAACGCCGGTAATAATACCCTCTACCAGGTTACCGTATTTAAAATGGTTCAGCATATTTTCTTTAGTCGCGTCCCAAAAATCGGCCGGAACAACACTATTAATACCTGCATCGCCAATTATGGCAAACTTACGGTCAACTGTGGCAACATATATAAGCACGCCGTTGCGCAATTTGGTTTTATGCATTTCCAGCTGTGTAAAATATTTTACAGCACGGTCCAGCGGTTCATCGCTGCAGGTTTTTTCCATACAAACGCGCACCTCGCCCGATGTGTTCTTTTCGGCATCGGCCACGGTTTTTTGTATCCGCTGCTGTTCCTCTTCGGTAAATACTGCCATCTGAGTAATTAGTGATTTAGTGAATTGTTGAATTATTGATTTATATGTATCAAATTAGTGATTTAGATATTGTCGCTTTGTGTGCTTCAATCACTAAATCACTAATTCATTAAATCAATAATTAAAATGCAACTTTTGGTGCTTTATCAGAACCGGCCTCACCCTGGAAGTATCCTTTTTCTGCAAAGCCAAATATTTTTGCAGTAATGTTAGCCGGGAACGAACGGATCTTGCTGTTATATGTTTGTACCGATTCGTTAAAATCGCGACGGGCTACAGAGATACGGTTCTCGGTGCCTTCCAATTGTACCTGCAGGTTCCTGAAAGCATCGTTGGCCCTAAGGGTAGGGTAATTTTCTGATGCAACAAGCAATCTGCCAAGCGCAGTGCTTAACTGGCCTTGTGCCTGTTGGTATTGCTGAATGCTCTCTGGTGTAAGCTTAGTTGGGTCAACCTGTATAGATGTAGCCCTTGCACGTGCATTGGTTACTTCGGTAAGTGTTCCTTTTTCAAAATTAGCTTCGCCTTTTACGGTTGATACCAGGTTGGGTATAAGGTCGCTGCGGCGTTGGTACTGGGTTTGCACCTGGCCCCATTTGCCTTTAACGTTTTCGTCAGATTTTACCATGCCATTGTAGCTGCAACCGCCCATTAAGGCTAATACTACTACAACAGCTATTACGATCAATAAATTTTTCATTGTGTGTTTTTATGTTATTTATGGTGATGTGAATTTACAAATTAGATTACAAAACCCATACCGATGTTACAAAAGGTAACAATTACGCCATAATGGCAATAATTGGCTGTGTAAATGTAATTAAATACGGCTAACAAGCTATATGATTTTATATTTGCCAATGTTAACGCATTACTGTTCACGCAATATTACCCACTTTAATAAATGAAGAAAATATTTTCCGCTCTTTTAATTTGTGCAGGCTTGCATGCGGCCGCTCAAAACACTCACGAAAATTTAGTTCAATACGTAAAACCTATTATTGGTACGCAACGTATGGGCCATACCTACCCGGGCGCAACAGTGCCGTTTGGTATGGTGCAGCTTAGCCCCGAAACTGATACCGCCGGTTACGAACTTAATGGCAAATACAACCCCAAGGTTTATGAATATTGCGCCGGTTACCAGTACGAAGATAAAACCATTGTAGGCTTTAGCCACACCCACTTTAGTGGTACAGGTCACTCAGATTTGGGCGACTTTTTAATTATGCCAACCGTTGGCCAGTTAAAATTAAACCCTGGCGTGGCTGATAAACCGGGTAGTGGTTATCGCTCGGCCTTTTCGCATGCTAATGAAATAAGCGCGGCTAATTACTATAAAGTAAAGCTGGACGCTTCAAACATTACTGCCGAAATGACCACCAGCGCACGTGTTGGTTTTCATCAATACACCTTCCCAAAATCAGATCAGTCGCATATTATATTGGACCTGATGGCTGGAATCTATAACTATCCCGACAAAACCGTTTGGACTTACGTAAAGTTGCTAAACGATAGTACACTGGTAGGTTACCGCCAAACCAATGGCTGGGCCCGTACCCGTACCCTGTACTTTGCTATGGCCTTTAACAAAAAGTTTATTCAGCACGGGTTTAAGAAATATGACAAGCGCGAAGTGTATGGCGGTTTCTGGGGGAAATTCAATCAAAGCAAGAACTTCCCTGAAATAGCAGGTAAACAGATCCGTGCTTACTTTGATTTTAAAACCGAAGAAGGCGAGAAAATAAAGATAAAATTCGCGCTATCGCCGGTGAGCATGGATGGTGCCCTGGCTAATATGCAAGCAGAAGTACCGGGCTGGGATTTTGAAAAAGTAAAAGCCGACGGACAAAAGCTTTGGGAAACCGAGCTGGAGAAAATTACGATTAATGCCAGCACCGAGCGGAAGCAGGACTTTTATACCGCCATGTATCATACCATGATCAACCCAACCATTTATATGGATGTGGACGGGCAGTACAAAGGCCTTGACCAAAATATACACAAGGCAGATGGCTTTACTAACTATACAACCTTCTCGTTATGGGATACCTATCGCGCCCTGCACCCGCTGTTTAATATTATACAGCCGCAGCGTAATGCCGATATGGTAAAATCAATGATGGTACATTTTGACCAAAGCCCCGAGAAGATGCTGCCGGTTTGGAGTAACTCTGCTAACGAGAACTGGTGCATGAGCGGTTACCACAGTGTGGCCGTAATTGCCGATGCTGTTGTTAAAGGTAATGCCCCTTTTGATGCTGAGAAAGCATTAGATGCTTGTGTAACCACAGCACGCCATCGTAGTTATGAAGGTATTGGCGAGTATATGGATAAAGGGTACATTCCTGATGAAAAAACCGGGGTATCGGTATCTAATACGTTAGAGTATGCTTATGATGATTGGGCTATAGCGCAAATGGCTAAAAAGCTGGGTAAAACAGATATCTACAACGAATTTATTAAACGTAGTGAAAACTATAAAAATGTATATGATGCTAAATCGGGCTTTATGAGGCCAAGATTAGCTGATGGTACTTTCCGCGCTAAGTTTGACCCTTTAAGCACCATTAACGAAGGTTTTATTGAAGGTAACGCCTGGAATTATACCTTATTTGCACCGCAAGACCCAACCAGTTTAATAAAACTGATGGGCGGCAATAAACGCTTTGTAGGTTACCTGGATTCGTTGTTTACAATGAACCTACCCGATAAATACTTTGCCGAAACAGAAGATATTACACGCGATGGTATTATTGGTAACTATGTGCATGGTAACGAACCATCGCACCATGTAGCATATTTATACAACTGGACAGATAAGCCATGGAAAACGCAGGAACGCATCCGTATGATATTGCCACGCATGTACAAACCAACACCTGATGGTTTAGGTGGTAATGATGATACCGGCCAAATGAGCGCCTGGTATATTTTTAGTTCGATGGGTTTTTACCCTGTAGCGCCGGGTTCTGTTGATTATTCCCTTGGCAGCCCATCTGTTAACAACGCGGTTATACAGGTTGGCAATGGTAAAACCTTTAACATAGTTGTTAAAAACCAAAGCGAGAAAAATGTTTATGTGCAGAAGATGACGCTTAACGGCAAACCATATAACAAGTTATCAATAACCCACCAGGATATTATGAATGGCGGCGAAATGGTATTTTATATGAGTGCAAAGCACAAGTAAAAGCTGGTTATCAGAGAATAGAGAGTGGTTGATTGGTTATCCGGTCAACCACTTTTTTGTTTTGGAGGATTGTTGTGGCAGTGAAGAGGTGAGGTTTCACCGGTTGATTTATTGATTAACCTGACGGGCTTGTCAGTAGGTAATCAATAAATCATGTGGAGTTAGGTTGGTATTAAATTATCTCCCTCTCTTTTTGGAGAGGGCAGGGCTGAGGTTTTATCCTGCCATGCAGTGGCTTTCTCTTAAAGCCAGTTCATTTAGCTTATTTTTAAGGAGTGTGCGGGCACGATACAATGTAGTACGCGATAATAATTCGGTCATACCCAATTTGCTGCTTATTTCCTGGTGAGAAAATCCTTCAATAGCGTACATGTTAAAAACAGAACGATAAGTGCTTGGTAATTCCAGTACCATGTTCATCAGGTCGCGGGCCTCTAAGCCGTTGTCATTATAGCTGCTGCTTACTGGGATATTTTGCCCTGCAAAGTCATCAACCAGTATAGTGCTTTTAGCTTTGCGGTAACGTGATATTGCACTGTGTACCATAATACGGCGAATCCAACCTTCCAGGCTTCCTTCGCCACGGTAGTTGTTCATGTTTTTAAACATTTTTATAAAGCCTTCCTGTAATATATCCTGTGCTTCGTCTTTATCTTTAGCATAGCGCATGCAAACCGCAAGCATTTTTGGCGCTAACATCTTATATAACATTTCTTGTTGTTTGCGATCGTTACGCATACATCCCTCCCAGAGTGTTTGTAAGCGATTATCAACGGTAGTCATCATTTTTTTACTATTTAATTCTATTTCGACATATGCCAAAATTCAGCCTAAATTATAACTAATTGATAATCAGTTAAATTACTTTAAAATGACTTGTGTAAGTGTTCGCTATCGTACAGTTACCGTTCTTTACCGTACGGAAGCAATTAGGGTAGGTTTAAGAATGTAATACGCCCACTGAAAGCTGATTTAACCACAGAGGACACGAGATTATCTTAAATATTAGCACAGAGGACACAGAGAATATCAATTCATTATTTAAGATAATAACTCTGTTTGCTCTGTGAAAAACTCCGTGCCCTCTGTGGTTAAAATAAGAATGCAAACTGCCCACTAAAAACTGCTAACTGAATACTTATCTTTGCCCCATCCGGGATAAAAACCCGGCATTGCAACATGACAAAAGAAGTAGAAATTGTTTGCCCCCCAGGGCAACAGGAAGATGAAGCGGTTTTAA
>NZ_JAQBOI010000183.1 GCF_028288105.1 Mucilaginibacter sp.
CTCGCAGGATGTCCCTTTTTATCGTGCATCGTTAAAAAACGCCGCTATTACGGGCACCGCGGTTATCAATAACCCTTTTTGGTGGAGCGCCGACGAAAAATTTTTTAACAACGCATTAGCGGTTAAACTGGGCGTACCTGTACCAAAAACGGCGCTGTTACCATCAAAAGATCATCCGGCAAGCACAACCGACAGATCATTCCGTAATCTGGCTTTTCCTTTAGATTGGGATGCGATATTTGATTACGTGGGTTTCCCTGCATATATGAAACCGTTTGATGGTGGCGGCTGGCGCGATGTTTACAAAATTAGTAACAAAGAAGACCTTTGGACAAAATTCGCGGAAACCAAACAATTGGTAATGCTGCTACAGGAAGAAATTATTTTTGACGATTACTTCCGTTGTTATTGCATTGGCGGCAAGCACGTACGCATTATGCAATACGAGCCACGCAACCCGCATCATTTGCGTTACGAGCATGGTAAGGCACCGGCGTCTAAAAAAATACTGGATACCATTACCAAATATGTATTGCAACTGAACCAATACCTGGGTTACGATTTTAACACCGTAGAATTTGCAATACGCGATGGCGTACCTTACGCTATTGATTTTTGTAACCCCGCCCCTGATGCCGAAGTAACCAGCGTTGGCCAGGACAATTTTGAGTGGGTGGTAGAAACCGCTGCAAGCTATGCCATTGAACGCGCTAAAGCACAAAAAGATAACAGGGATAACCTTACCTGGGGCGAGTTTGTGAAAGCCGGCGCGGCAGGCAGGCCACTTACAGCCGAAGCAAAATCGGCTAAAACCAGTGCAAGTGTTGGCAAAGTAGACCATGCCATAACAGAAGAAGCAAAACCTAAAAAAGCAAAAGCCGCTGCACCAAAAAAGGCAGCGAAGAAATAAAACAATAAGAGCGATGGGTTTAAACCCTATCGCTATTTGCATACCCGCGTTAGGGATTGCAGCGGATACCGGCCTTGCGGCTAAGGCCTGTGCAGTATAAGCGGAAAGCCCGGGCCGAAGGCAACGCTAAAATGAATTTAATTTAATAGACCCGTCAGTGGATAAGGCAAAAAGAGACGAAAAATTAGAGGATGATATACGACAATATGGCTTACAAGTACTGCACATATTAGAAGATGAAAGTGGGCCGGGCTTTAGTTATTCAATAGGACTTTTTAAAACTTACGGTCATGCCGAAATAATAATGGTGGGCCTTAAACAGGATTTGATGCATATATTAATCAATGATATGGCTGAAGAAATAAAAAAAGGGAAAACATACAGTCCTTTTGAATTTGAAGCTGATATCCTGGATGATTTTGATTGCTACATTATTGATGTAGACAAACCTTATTACTACAGTTATGCACGGCAGGCACAAAACTATTATGGGGGAGATGATTTCCCTTTGATACAATGCATCTATCCAACAGTAAAAGGCATTTATCCATGGGAGGATGAATGGCCGGAAAATATAAAAGATTTACAACCAATTTTAGGTTCAATTAACCAATAACCCCTAACCAATTATGAACGAGTTCACCTTAGGTGTTGAAGAAGAGTTTATGGTGATTGACCCTGTGACCAGGGAGTTGCAATCGCATGATCAAAAAATTGTTGACAGCGCGCAAAAAATACATGAAGACCAGGTAAAGGCTGAAATGCACCAGGCTGTTGTGGAGGTGGGCACCCACATTTGCCGTAATACCGAAGAAGCACGGAAAGAAGTCGGCAAGCTACGCACTACAGTGGCACATTTGGCCGGCGATATTGGGCTGCGCATTGGCGCTGCAGGTACGCATCCCTTCTCGCATTGGCAGCACCAGTTGATAACAGACCACCCGAGGTATTTTGAGATTGTAGATGAGCTGCAGGAAGCCGCACGATCAAACCTTATTTTTGGTTTGCATGTGCATGTGGGCATCCAGTCGCGGGATATGGCTATACATATTGCTAACCAGGCCAGGTATTTTCTCCCTCACGTTTACGCGCTATCTACCAATTCACCCTTCTGGGAGGGCAGAAATACGGGCTATAAATCGTTCCGTACCAAGGTATTTGATAAATTCCCGAGGACGGGTATCCCCGATTATTTTGACAGCATTGAAGATTACGACAGGTACATCAAATTGCTGGTGAAAACCAATTGTATTGATAACGCCAAAAAGATCTGGTGGGACCTACGGGTGCACCCGTTCTTTGAAACCATTGAGTTCCGTGTGTGCGATTGCCCAATGCTGATAGACGAAACCATGACCTTTGTGGCATTATTTCAATGTATTTGTGCTAAATTGTATAAACTCAGGCTGCAAAATATGAAGTTTATCACCTACAACCGTGCGCTTATTAATGAAAATAAATGGCGCGCCGCCCGATATGGTATTGATGGCAAAATGATAGATTTTGGCAAGGAGCTTGAGGTAAATACCCGGGCCCTGATCCTGGAACTATTAGACTTTGTAGATGATGTGGTAGACGACTTGGGCTGCCGCGATGATTTGCAATACGTACACAAGATATTGGAGAATGGAACAGGCGCCGACAGGCAGCTGGCCATTTACAATCAAAACAATAACTTTGCAGATGTGGTGGACTACATTACATCGCAAACTTTAAAGGGAATATAAGAGAAAATGAACACAGATAAACCGGAAGTGAGAGTAGCCATATTAGACCTGTACGACGGGGTGGCTAACGAAGGGATGCGTGGTTTCCGGGATATACTGGACCGTTACAGGGTGCAACACAACCTTGATTTAAGTTACCATATTTTTGACGTACGCCGCAAAGGCCAGGTGCCTGATACAAGTTTTGATGTGTATATATCAAGCGGCGGGCCGGGCAGTCCGCTGGATAGTGAGGGTACCGAATGGGAGAAGAAATACTTCCGCCTGATTGATAAACTGGAAGCACACAATAAGAGCGATGATCTGCAGAAGAAGCATGTTTTTTTTGTATGCCATTCGTTCCAGTTGATGTGCCGTAAATATGCGTTGGGCGATATTAATCTGAGGCGTTCACCATCTTTCGGGATATTACCGGTACACTTAACTGAGGCCGGTAGTAACGAAGGCGTTTTTGAAGGCCTTACCGACCCGTTTTATACAGTAGATTCGCGCAGCTGGCAGGTGATCAATCCCAATAGGGAGCGCTTTAAAGAGCTGGGTATGGAAGTATTGGCGCTGGAGAAAGAGCGCCCCTATGTTGACCTTCCCCGCGCTATAATGGCCATCCGTTTTAACGAATACTTTTTCGCAACACAATTCCATCCCGAAGCAGATGCGTACGGTATAAAAAACATGTTGCTGCGTGAGGATAAGAAGGACGAAGTAATAAACGAACACGGCGAGAACAAATACAAAGAAATGCTGGAACGGTTAGATGACCCGGATAAAATAGCAAGTACACAAAAAACCATCATCCCTAATTTTTTGGATGAAGCGATTTTGAGGTACCAGGAACAGTACAGCAACCTATCCTAACTTGTAATGAAAAAAATCATAGGACTTTTCTTTTTGCTTGCCGCTATTTCAGCTAAATCGCAAAATGGCGAAAATCATCAGGTTGAACCTAAAGGCGTTTATAAAGAAATAAATACAACACGGGATAGTAAAATCATGGAACAATTAATGAGTGAGAGCTTTACTCAGAAGCAAAGTCTTATTGATTCCGTTCAAAAAAATCCAAACATATATATTCCACCAGTTTTATATGCTTTATCATATGCCCTTTTTCAGAAAAACAAAAAAGATGATGCAACCTATTGGTTTTATCTTGCACAACTAAGGGCCCGGTACGATGTTAACAGATGCGCTGATAAAACAGCATCTGCGGCTCAATACAACCAACTATTTGGCCCGAGCATTAACGAATATGCCTTTGCCAATCTTGATATGTTAGAGAAAACTATTCCAAAGATTATAGCCTTTGTTGAAAGTAACGACGAGCTTTACGACCAACGCTGGATAAATTTAAGTGGAATGGATGCAATGTCGGCAAGTTTAGGGGGCAAAGCCGAACCTAAAAACTTAAGTATTGATAAGGCCCAATGGCCAAAAATAAAATCAGAAACAATAAAAGATTATTCCGACGGATTTAATGAAGCCTTAGCATCATTTAAAAAGAAGAATTAAACATATTGCTTATGAATCCAACTATCAGAACAACTTTCAACCAAAACTTTACCGAGGAAAAGTATGCTGATTTTTTGGTAGACCTTAATGCCGGCCTTAAAAATTCTGTTGAGTTTCGCATTGCAGAAACGCCTGTTTTTTTAACGGATGATTTTAGAGATAAGCTTTTACAGGCTGGGGAGGCGATAATAGAAACCATATTAAAACCCGGCTTTAAAGAATTAAGCGAACGTGCCATCCCCGAAAAATGGCGGGTAGCTAACGAGAACGGCCACTCGCATTTTATAGCGTTAGATTTTGGGGTTTGCAAGGATAATGCGGGTAATATTGTGCCGAAATTAATAGAGATGCAGGGCTTCCCTTCGCTATATGGGTTTCAGGTGCATCTGGCAGAAAACTACAGGCATGCCTTTAATATCCCCGGCAACCAAACCATCTTTTTTAATGGACTAAGCAAAAGCAGCTACTTAGAGCTGCTAAGAAAAACCATCATAGGCCCCTATCAGCCGGATGAAGTGGTGCTGATGGATGTAGATGCTCCCAACCAAAAAACCGCTGTCGATTTTTATATAACCGAGGGTTATATCGGTATCTCGGTTGTTTCCCTTGCCGACTTGATACAGGAAGGCGACCAGCTGTTTTATAAAACTGCCGCGGGCGAAAAGAAACGCATTCGCCGTATATATAACCGCTTAATATTTGACGAGATAGAAAGCGACCCTGACATATTAAAAACGGTAGTAGATATACGCCAGCCGCTTGATGTAGAATGGGTAGCTCATCCAAACTGGTTCTATCGCATCAGTAAGTTTACCATGCCCTTTTTAGAAGGCGATCACATCCCTAAAACACACTTTTTGCACGAGGTAAGCGAAATGCCCGAAGACCTGCAAAATTATGTACTTAAGCCCCTATTCTCATTTGCCGGGCAAGGTGTCATCATTGATATTATGGATGGCGATATTGAAAAGATAAAAGACCCCGAAAATTGGATACTGCAGGAAAAAGTTACCTACGAACCCGTATTGCAGGCACCGGATGGCGGCGTAAAAATGGAGATCCGCCTGCTTTATTTATGGCCCGATGGCGATGCCAAACCTACACTTGCCGTAAACCTTTCCAGGCTAAGCCGTGGTAAAATGATAGGTGTTAGGTACAATAAAGATTTTGACTGGGTAGGCGGCACAGTAGCATTTATGCATAAATAAAAGCAAGAAAATATGGGGCACCTATGGAGCCCATTATATCTTTATTATCTTTCTATAAGCACGAAACTCCTACGAAGTTAAAATGAAGAAAGCTCCGTTAGGAGCACCCTGTTTATAGAAAACCTAACGGCCAACATCAGGCTCCGTAGGGGCCTCCTTTAAAAGAGTTGATTGGCCTGGCAATGATCTGCCGCCTTAAAGGAAATAAACTTTATACTATTTTTATAATGTATACGTATATAAATAAAGTATTAATTTTGCGACATGAACATACAGGCAATTATTATCATTGTATTATTTATTGCAGCAGTTTTTTACGTTGGCCGTTTACTGTATAAAAGCTTGTTTTCTAATAAAAGCTGCGGCAGCAATTGTAAATGTGGGGTTGATCTTTCTGCTATTGATGCAGCTAAACAAACCAAATAATTGCATTGTTATCTTGTCATTAAATTTAATATTTTAAAGCCCCTTCATGTCTTCTAATAAGCAGATATTTCAAGCCGATAACCCCGGCAGGTGGAACCGTTTTAAATGGCTTAGCCGTATTATATTAGTCATATTAATTGTTGGTGCTGTTGCGGCTGTTATAACAGTTACCTCAACCGAGTATCCTATACTCCCTAACCTTGACCCGGCTCCAAAAAAAATATCGAAGAAAGAGCTCGAGGAGCTAAAAAAATCAAAAAAATACAAAGATTTTAAAATAGAAAAGGCCGAAATAGAAGTATTGGCCAAAGCAAGGCGCCTGCATCAGCTTAAACACCCCAATAACGACAATCGCATAAACGCCGGCTTTTATAAAGCCTGGGAACCACAGGCCTATTACTCTCTTAAAGATTTTTTGCCCCGCCTGGATATGGTAGTTACCGAGGGCTTTTCCTTTTCGCCCAATGCCGATACAATTAAAATGACTATTGATACCGGCCTTATCAATCTTAACAAAAAATACAAAAAACAGGTACTGGTAACGCTATCTAATTATGTTAATTATGATAACGTAAGGGGTGGTTATGACAGTAAAGATGTTGCACGGATCTTTAAAAATAAAAAACTGCGTATAGCATTCATTAACAACCTTGCAGCTAAACTTCAGCATTATAATTTTAATGGTATAAATGTAGACCTGGAAGATATAAAAGATCGTAACAGCAAAGAGTATATTGCTTTCCAGAACGATCTTTACCGGATATTCCACGCCAAAAATTTACTGGTAACGCAAAATGTTCTTCCTAATGACGAAGAGTACGACTTAAAACGATTACAACACGTTAACGACTTTTTGTTTGTAATGGCTATTGACCAGCATTACGATGGCAGTAACGCGGGCGATGTATCGCACCAGCATTGGGTAGAAGAAATTCTGGACCAGGTGTGCACTACCATACCAAGCGAAAAAGTTATACTTACTGTTGCAGCGGGTGGTTACGATTGGCCCGAAAGTAGTGTGGGTACCGCTATTGGTTATCCGCAAGCCATTAGTACGGCGCAAGAAAAAGGCAGCAAAATAGTTTACGACCCGCAGTCGGCAAATTTGCATTATACTTACCTGGGTACCGATAGTCTTAACCACACTGTTTATTTTGCCGATGCTGCTACAAACTTCAATATCATCCGCATGGCAGATGATTGGGCTACCGGTGGTGTTGCCTTGTGGCGCCTTGGTGCAGAAGACCCGCGCTTATGGACATTTTTCCAAAAGAACCTTTCAATTGATTCGTTAAGAAAAACCGGTATCGAATTAAAGAGACTGGACACCGTTGGCTTAAATAGCAAGATAGATTATGCCGGTGTAGGCGGCGAGGTGTTGGATCTGGTAACCGTGCCACATACAGGCAAAATTAATGTATCGCTTGATAAGTTGACCTATACAATTACCAATCAAAAATATATAGAGTTACCCACCAAATACGTTATACGCCGTTATGGGTATAAGCCAGGTAAAGTAGTTTTAACCTTTGATGATGGGCCCGACCCGGATTTTACCCC
>NZ_JAQBOI010000285.1 GCF_028288105.1 Mucilaginibacter sp.
TGTAACCTAACTCGCCGGCATGTAGTCAGAGAGGTTGTATAATATGCAAAGCAAGCTTTCAGATATTGAATTAATAGAACAAACCCTTGGAGGTAACCAATCGGCCTATGCTGATCTGGTTAGGCGCCACCAGCGTTTTGTTTTTACATTGGCTTTGCGTTTTGCAAAAGGGCGGGAGGATGCCGAAGAGATTGCGCAGGATTGCTTTATAAAAGCGTATCGCTCGCTGTCATCTTTTCAGCAGCAATCAAAATTCAGTACCTGGCTGTACAGTATTGTTTACACCACGGCTATGACGTTTTTGCGAAAAAAACGAATTGATACCTCTTCTATTGATGATGACGAAAGTTACATACAGATAGAGGGTAAGCCCAGTGGTTATGATGAGTACAACGTAGAGAATAAATCGCGCTCGTATTATTTAAACCAGGCTATAGAACAACTATTGCCTGATGATGCAACTATTATAACCATGTTTTATAAAGGCGAACAATCCCTTGAAGAAATTGCGCAGGTAATGGGGATAGAAGCCAATACGGTTAAAGTAAAACTATTTAGGGCGCGCCAACGTTTGAAAGAAAAGCTGGAGCGTAATTTAAAACACGAAGTTAAGGAGCTGATATGAACAGTATAGAAGAAAAACTTTGGAACTACATTGATGGAACCTGCCCGCCCGGCGAGCAGGAAGCCATTGCTACGCTCATTGAACAGGACGAAGTATATCGTAAAAAGTACAATGAACTGCTGCAGCTGAATAATGAATTCGCGGCAATAGAAATAGAAGAGCCATCTATGGCTTTTACTTACAATGTAATGGAAACCATACGAACGGAGCATGCAAAACAGCCACTAAAAGCTACTATAGATAAACGTATTATTTTAGGGATCTCGGCATTTTTTGTACTAACATTAGCCGCATTGCTTATATATGCGTTAAGTACGGTAAACTGGTCTGCAGGGAGTGGTTTTAAAATGCCCGATCAGTTAAATGTAACTCAGTTAAAGGTTACGCACATAAGCAGTTACTTTACAGGCCCGGTTGTAAAAGGGTTCCTGTTTTTTGATGTGGTGATGGGCTTGTTTTTACTGGATAGTTATTTGCGACGTAAAAGCATTACCAGGGAATAAATGTCAGGTTTTGTGTATAAATTGTCGTATGCCAATACATGCCGTTTAAAACGGAAGGCATTGAGGGTTGAATATAATGGCACTCATTACGTCATAACGACACATTTGGCACAAAGTTAACAATGTGTTATTTTTTGGTATAGTATTTGTACTAACACTTGCATACCGGCAATCTTGCCGGTTAATTGTGATAAGGTTTAGGTTGAAAGTCTCCCGACGCAAGGTTGGGAGGCTTTTATTTTTTTCAGGGTATTTCATAATATAAGCAACCGCTTTTCGTTAATAGGATCGATGAAATTCGCAGCCCTTATATTAGCACTTTGCATGATGTTAATTTCCGCTATCCCGGGGAAAACATATGCCGAGGGTAGTTATCTAAAAAAGGACTGCTGTCATAAAACAAGTAATAATACATCACATCAACAAAAAAACAGGTGTAACGGGGGGATGTGCAGCACTATGTTATACTGTAGTAATTGCTGCTATTTAGTAGTTGATGCTATTACTGTTAAACCCGTAATTCCGGTTTTAGAAAAATCGACCTATATATCTTATCCTGCCAATAATTTAACCGGCTATTCACTTTCATGCTGGAACCCTCCAAGGGTTTAATAATAAAGCTATTAGCCCCAATAACTGCGGGTATTATTTATTATTAAATCATTTTAAAATTAAGATCATGAAAAAATTTATTTTCATCACTATGCTGATGATGTTCTCTATAGGTTCTATTTCTTTTGCTAATACCCCTTGTTGCAACAGTAAAATGAATAAATGCACCAAATGTGCAAAGTCTTGCACTAAACCAAATTGCTTAGAAACTTGTGGTAAAGTATGCAAGTCTTCGGGCGAGTGTAATAAAACATGTAAATAATAAAAAGCCGGGCCCCATAGCCCGGCTTTTTTCTTTTCACCAAAAATTCATCTTACAATCATTAACTTCGTGATAAATTATTGATAATGAAAAAAACCTTTACATATGTTTTTACCGTGCTATTGGCATGTGTAACCTTAAGTACTTACGCGCAGGAACAGCCCCGTATCCCCGAGGCCAGTTCAACTCAAACAATTATTCAGGATTTTGGATTAGGTAAGGTCACCGTTACCTATTCGCGCCCAAATGTTAAAGGGCGTAAAATATTTGGGGGTATAAACCCTTACGGCCAGGTTTGGCGTACCGGTGCAAACGCTGCTACTACTATTACCTTTAGCGAAAATGTATTGGTAGAGGGTAATAAAGTGCCGGCGGGTACCTACTCATTGTTCAGCATTCCTGAGCAAAACAGCTGGACCATCATCCTTAATAAAACTGCCAAGCAATGGGGTGCATACAGCTATAAACAAGCTGATGACCTGTTACGATTTACTGTAAAACCGGTAACTGTTAAAGAGAAACGCGAAACTTTTACTATGCAGTTTGCCAACTCTACTACTAAAACTACCGATTTGTATATTGTTTGGGACCATACCGCGGTGCCTATGCATTTGCAAACAGATGATGATGCACAGATAACGGCCAACATTGATAAATTAATGCAGGGTGATATTAAAAAACGCCCATACTTTAATGCTATACAGTATTATTACGAAAACGATAAAGACCTGAAAAAAGCTATGGTTTGGGTATCAGAAGCTGAAAAGCTTGAGCCCAATGCCCCTTGGTATAAATTGTGGAAAGCACGCATCCAGTTAAAAATGGGCAATAAGGCAGCTGCTATTACTACCGCACAGCAAGGTATAAAATTGGCCAAAGCAAGTGATGATGATGAATATGTGCGCCTTAATGAGGCAGTTATTGCACAGGCAAAAGACTAATAGTCAGTTTGGTATGTATGGAAAGCCTTAAACCTAAAGTTTAAGGCTTTTTTATTTCAAATAAATTATTGGGTACACGGGTATAGGTTTGGGGTTGCACAAAAACCAGTTTGATAAGCGGGAACTCGGTTTTTATAGCCAGCCGCACTCGTTCTATCGATGCGGTAATATCTTCTGTATCTATGTCCGGTTCAAACTCTACTATCAGCATTAGTATCACATCATCTGGCGCCTGGTAGGTAGATAGTATATTTACCACGCGAATTACGGCTTCATCTTTTTCTACAAGCAAGCGTATCTTATATTGGGTTTGGGGTGCAATGCCTTCGCCCATTAACAGGCTTCGGCTTTCTCTTGCCAAAATGGCAGATACAAAAACCAGCAGCAGCCCTACCAGTACCGATGCAACACCATCCATATAATGCATATTGTAATTATGGCCTATCAGCATAAAAACAAATACGATGGCAAGGCCAAGTACTGCGGCTCCATCTTCAAACAATACCAAAAAGCTGGATGGATCTTTACTTTTTACGATAGCCGCCCACCAGGTTTGGCCGTTACGCAGTTTATCAAATGCTTTAATGGCGATAATAAGAGATGTCCCTTCAAATATGGCCGACATGGCCAAAACCATGTAATTCCAAAACGGATCTGTAACCGGTTCGGGTTTAATAATATGTATGATGCCCTGGTAAATAGATATACCACCTCCTAAACCAAAAATGAGTATAGATACGATGAACGACCAAAAGTAAAGCTCCTTGCCATAGCCGAACGGCCTTGTGCTGTCAGCGGGTTTGTGGCTGCGTTTTAGGCCGTATAACAACAGCACCTGGTTAACGGTATCCACCATTGAATGGATGCCTTCGGATATCATAGATGAGCTATTGGTGAAGCCCCCCGCAATAAATTTAGTTACAGCAATAAGCAGGTTGGCCGCCAGCGCGCTGTAAATAGATGCATTGTTTTTAGCTTTCATACGTATATAGTACTAATGCTAAAAATGCGGATGTGTTTGTTTGGATAGGATTTTATTAAGCCCGGCTTTGTTCAAGGTAGCTCCGCTGGAGCTAAAAATCATTTTCATTTACTATAAACAGGATACTCCTACGGAGTTATTACAATAGATATGGCTTTCAATTAATTATTGGGTGGTTACTATCTGCCCCATCGGGGCATCCTGTTTATAGAAAAAAGAAAAATAAGCAATCAGCTCCGGCGGAGCTATCTAAAGGAAAATTTATTCTCTTTGAAAAAGCCGTTCAGCGCCCATGCTACAATGATCACCCCAATACAGCCAATAGCATTTAGCCACAGATAAGCCACCGTATCGTAATAACCCATTACACATATTAAGCCTTCGGTAATAACTGCGGCTATAAATACGGGTGTGCCCTTTATTTTCTTCAAATAAAAAGCGACAATAAATACCCCTAAAATAGTTCCATATATATAGGAGCCTAACTGATTCACCGCTTCCAGCAGGTTGCCAATTTTACTTGCATAGAGCGCCATGCAAATACAAACCAGCCCCCAAAATACAGTTGCCAGGCGCGATGCCGTAACATAGCTGTGGTCAGACTCATTAGGTTTTAAGATCCTTTTATAAATATCAACCACGGTTGTTGATGCAAGCGCGTTTAGTCCGCTTGCGGTTGAACCCATTGATGCCAGGAAAATGATAGCTATGAGTAACCCTATTAACCCCTGTGGCAGGTAATGCGTAACAAAAGTGAGGAACACATAATTGGTATCGTTTACATTATCGTTACCACTGTTTTTTTTAATTACATCAATGGCACTATTACGAACGTTATTAGCTTGCTCTTCTGCGGCTTTTAAATCGGTTCTGGCCAGGGCTATTTGCTGTTCATCCTTACTCTCAAATGCTTTAACAAGGCCCTCTGTTTTTGTTTTCTTTTGATTGAAGGCATCGGCATATTGCTTTTCCAGCTGGTTAAACTGCGGGGCATATTGGCTTTTCTTTACTTGTTCAACCTCGTAATTATTAAAGAATACCGGCGGGCGGTTAAATTGGTAAAAACTGAATACCAGTACACCTATCAGCAGTATTAAAAATTGCATAGGTATTTTTATCAGGCCATTCATGATCAGCCCCAGCCGGCTTTGCCCTACCGAGCTACCTGTTAAATAGCGCCCAACCTGGCTTTGGTCTGTACCGAAATAGGATAGCTGGAGAAAGAAACCGCCGATAATACCGCTCCAGATATTATATCGGTTGTTGGCGTCAAACTTCCAGTCGATAACATTCATGCGGCCCATGTTGCCGGCCAGTTTAATGGCTTTTGTAAAACCTACATTTTGCGGCAGCAGCATCACCACAAAAACACCTGCCATAAACATCCCTGTAAATATGATGCTCATTTGCAGCAATTGGGTGTACGATACCGCTTTCGACCCGCCATAAACGGTGTAGAACAAAACCAGGCCGCCAATAAACAATGTGGTGTAAGTAGTATTAATATGTAATATGCCCGATAGAATTATTGCCGGTGCATAAATGGTTATAGCGGTTGACAGCCCCCGTTGTATCAGGAATAAGATAGAGGTAAGTGCGCGGGTCTTCAGGTCAAAACGCTTCTCTAAAAACTCGTAGGCGGTATAAACCTTAAGCTTATGGAAGATAGGCACAAAGGTGATACACAAAACGATCATGGCCAGCGGCAGGCCGAAGTAGAATTGCACAAAGCGCATCCCATCGCTGTAAGCTTGGCCGGGGGCGGATAGAAAGGTAATAGCACTGGCCTGTGTAGCCATAACAGATAGCCCGACATGGTACCAGGGCAGCGAACGATTGCCCAAATATTGGTCAATGTTTTTACTGCTGCCGCTTTTCCATACGCCATAGGCAACTATGGCAAGCAGGGTGGTGCCTAAAACTATCCAATCGATTAAACTCATTCAAATGATTTTGTAATGAGCCAAAATATGAAAATTAAAAAAACCAGCCATACGATAACAATACCGTAAAACTGGTTCCAGTTTTTTATAAAAGAAGGGAGATCGGTATTATCAGACCTCTTCACGGCCTTTCACCAGAAATTTTATGAAGATAGCAGCGGTTAATAAACCTAAAACACCACCTGCAGGGATCCAGATAAAGCCTCTTTCAATAATTGCGCCTACGAACATGCCGCTAACTAAAGCTACAAGGTAAAATACGTAATCGTAGTTTTTTTCTTCTTCGTGATGAGGGTGATGATGATGAGACATAGTATGTATTTAATATTCGGATGCAAATTTAAATTATTAAACCATTGATGCCTAATGATTTTTTACAAAGACATAATTTAATAAGGAGGCTCCGATGGAGCCAAATTCCAACAATATATTTTCTATAAACATGCGGCGCCTATGGAGCCATGTGCACTTTTATTAAAGCTCCATTAGGAGCATCCTGTTTATAGCAAACAACAAATAAGTTAGGCTCCATAGGAGCCACCTATTAATTTTTTGGCTTACTTAATAAATTAATAAATAAACGATAGGCTCCAGGAACACCTGCAGGCAGTTCTCTAAAAAACACCAGCGAGGTATAAACATAACGCCCCTTACCATAGTTGGCTACAATTAAGGCCCCGTTACTTGCTGATGCATCAGGGTCATTCATTTGCAGCGGTGCTTTATACTGCGGATCGATGCTTGATACCATATACACACTGCGCTCCTGTACCCAGCCTTTAAAATCGTCCTGGGTAATAATGTTAGGGTAATTTAATACCTCACTGTTTTTATCTAAAATAGTAACCGGGGCAAACTCATCTGTCACCCTTTCATTAACTACCCTAAATGGGTATGGGCCAAGCTCGCGGGTTACCAGGCCATTGTTGTTATTGTATTGTACAACAAGGTTGCCGCCATTTTTAACATATTCCAAAAGCTTGGGTTGTTCATAAGTCAGGCGGCCGTTTACGTTATAGGCACGCACACCGGTTACAATGGCGTCGTATATAGATAGGTCGCCATTGATGATCTCGTTCTCGCTTAGCTGGTGTACATCATAACCAACTTCGCGCAGGGCATCGGGTACCAAATCTCCGGCGCCGGCTATATAACCAATTTTTTTGCCGGCTGTTTTTAGGTCAATGTTTACCAGTTTGGCTTGTGCCGGTGGGAAGATAGTAATGGCGGGCACGTGGGTGTATTTAATATTCAGTAATCCTTGCGAGAAAGATTTGCCGTTTGCCGTAGCAATAACCTCAAAGTTGCTGGTATTGGGTTTGCTATCGGTTGGGGTAACGCTGAAAGCTACTGTCCATTCATCGCCTTTATTTTTGTCGGTAAAATCAATCTTCTGCGGACTGATCTTCCAACCCGCAACAGGTTTTATGCTGATACTACCGCTTGCATTGGTAAAGGCTTTTAGTTTCACCTGTACGCTTTGTGGTTTGGTATTATTAAACACGTATACCTTATCTGCAATATTAGCGGTAACCGGCGGGGTTATTTCTAAGGGTTGATAAATCTCGCCACGGGCAGGGTCTACGTATTTAAATACCAGTTTGCGATTGTAATTAATTTCTTTTCCCCCAATGGTAAAGCTATAAGTTACTATAGGCGCGTCCGGATTTTCCGGGTTGCCAACTTTCAGATCATCATTAATAGTATAACTGCCAATTTCATGGGGCGATTCCAGCCAGTAAGGTTGCGATATTTTCTCTGCTTTTAGTTTAAAAGGAATGGTTTGCAATTGCCCTTCGGCTAATGCACCATCTTTAATCACAAAAGAATTGGACTGTGATGTGCTGAAACCGTCGAATTTAACATCAGCATTTGACTGTTTTATAGCCTGTATCCGTAATGCAATGGTATCGCCAACGGCGTACGAAGCATCATTACTATAAGCCTCGAACCATAAACCCGCGCAAGCGGCAATCAAATCTTTTAACTCCTTGG
>NZ_JAQBOI010000312.1 GCF_028288105.1 Mucilaginibacter sp.
TACTTACTTTACCGACATAATATATATGACAATTAACAACACCACAATTATTACTATTATTACCACCGGGATAAATTTCGGAGGAAGATAATCGTATGGTGTAAAAACATAAACAAAACCAAATGAAGCCTTCCTCCGCAAAGAGGAAGGCTTTTTTATTGGCCTCACCTAAATCCTCTCCAAAGGAGAGGACTTGAAAATTGAGTTTGGAATCCTCTCCTTTGGAGAGGGCAGGGTGAGGCAAATAAGGAGACTATTTTATTAGATATTAAAAAATGAAGATTCTAAAATTCGGTGGTACATCGGTAGGTTCGGTAAGCAGTATCCAAACATTACTCAATATTTTAAAAGAAGAGGATACTCCCGGCAATCGCCCGGTAGTGGTTTTATCTGCCATGGGCGGGGTAACTAACCTGTTGGTATCCATGGCCGAAGATGCTGCAAATGGTAAAGAATTTACCGCGCAATTAGCCGAGTTGGAAAAACGCCACTTTGATGCCGTGAAAGCCTTGCTGACTGTGCAAAATCAAAATCCGGCGTATACTCGCTTAAAAATCAACTTTAACCATCTGGAAGAATTGCTGCAGGGCGTGCTCACCCTGCGTGAGCTTACCCCTAAAACCCGCGACCAGATACTGAGCTACGGCGAACGCTGCTCCGCATTAATGGTGAGCAAAATTGCCGCGCAGCATTTTAACGATGTCCTGTTTGTAGATGCATCTGAACTGATAAAAACCGACAGCGCTTTTGGCCAGGCCAAAGTAAACAACGAGTTAAGCCATTTGCTGATTAAAACCTTTTACCAGGAAAACAGCGACAAGCTGCTTATTGTAACCGGCTTTATTGCAGGTAACGATGCTGGCCAGATAACTACACTGGGCCGTGGCGGCAGCGATTATACAGCGGCTATATTCGGGTCGGCGCTTAATGCCGAAGAAATACAGATCTGGACAGACGTGAACGGCATGATGACCGCCGATCCGCGCATGGTTCAAAAAGCCTTCCCGCTGGAGGAGCTTACTTATACCGAAGCGATGGAACTTTCCTACTTCGGCGCCAAGGTTATTTATCCGCCAACCATGATCCCAGCGTTTTTGAAAAAGATCCCTATCGTGATCAAAAATACATTTGAGCCTGCGTTTGCGGGTACGGTTATCCGTCATGATTGCAAGGCATCAAACCTGCCTATAAAAGGTATCTCGTCTATCAACAATATCAGCATCCTTAATTTAGAGGGTAGCGGCATGGTAGGCAAATCGGGCTTTAGCGGCAGGTTGTTTTCGCTGTTGGCAAGGGAACAGATCAACATTATCCTTATCACGCAGTCATCATCAGAACATAGTATCACTTTTGCCGTACAGCCAAACGAGGTTGATAAGGCCAAGTTATTAATAGAGCAGGAATTTGAGCTGGAACTGCTGGCCAATAAACTGGAGCCACTGGTTGTAGAGAAAGATCAGGCCATATTAGCTGTAGTAGGCGAAAACATGAAACAAACCCCGGGCATGAGCGGTAAGCTATTTCATGCGTTGGGCCGTAATGGTGTTAACGTGAGGGCAATCGCGCAGGGTTCGTCAGAATACAACATTTCCGTTATTATCTCGGCACACGATTTGGCTAAAGCCTTAAATGCCGTGCACGATGCTTTCTTTATAGAGTTAACTAAAACCCTGCATGCTTTCTGTTTAGGAACAGGAAACATCGGCAAAACCTTGTTTAATCAGCTAAACGCGCATACAGATTTCTTGCAGAAGAATAATGGCATACAGGTTAAAATAGCAGGCATCAGCAATACCCGTAAAATGGTTTTTAATGCTGATGGTTTATCTTTAGATACCTGGCAAGATGATCTGCAAGCATCCGACAGCGTAGCTGATTTGCAGGCTTTCATAGCCAAAATGAAAGAAATGAACCTGCCCAACTGTGTGTTTATTGATAATACTGCCAGCCCAAAACCTATCGCGTTTTATGAGGAGGTTTTTAAATCGAACATATCTGTTGTTACCTGTAATAAGATAGGTAACTCGGCTTCGTTTGCGCAGTATAAAACATTCAGGGATACCGCCCGCAAGCATGGGGTCGATTTCTTTTATGAGACCAACGTGGGTGCAGGTCTGCCTATCATCCGTACACTAAAAGACCTGATGAGCAGCGGTGACAGGATCCAGCGCATCGAAGCTATCCTTTCGGGAACAATCTCTTTCATCTTTAATCACTTTAAAGGCGATGCCAATTTCCACGATGTGGTAAAAGAAGCCCAGGAAAAAGGTTATACCGAACCTGATCCACGTGATGACCTGAGTGGTAAAGATTTTATGCGCAAGATCCTGATCCTTGCCCGCGATGCCGGCCACGAAATGGAAGAAGCGGATGTGAATATAGAAAACATATTACCCCAAGCTTGTTTAGACGCGCAAACTGTTGAGGATTTCTACGCTGCTTTAAAAGCCGAAGACGCCTATTTCACCAATTTGAAAGAACAGGCAGCGAAAGACAAGAAGGTTTTACGTTACATAGGTAAGCTGGAAAACGGCAAGGCATCTATCACCCTGCAAAGTGTTGATGAAAACCATCCTTTTTACATGCTAAGCGGCAGCGATAACATCATCTCTTTTACTACCGATAGGTACAAAGAACGCCCGCTGGTTGTAAAAGGCCCCGGTGCAGGTGCCGAAGTAACCGCCGCAGGTGTATTTGCCGATCTGATAAATGTGGGTGCTAATTGAGAGATGCAAGATTTTTAGAATCAAGAGACAAGACAAGGAATTTGTAAGGCTATGTCCTTCAGAAATTATATTATGAGTAACGATATACAAAATTTACAACAACCAGCGGCATCTGGCAAAAAGACACTGGATAGCATCCACGTTTTTGCACCCGCCACCGTAGCCAACGTGGTTTGCGGATTTGATGTGCTGGGCTTCGCCGTAAACGAACCCGGCGATGAAGTGATCATGCGTTTAACCGATAAACCGGGTATCACCATCAGTAAAATTACCGGCGACGATGGAAGGTTGCCACTTAATCCTGCTAAAAATACGGTAAGTGTTAGCGTTGAGCATTATTTGCGCAGTATTGACAGACTGGATATTGGTCTTGATATCGAACTGCACAAAAAAATGCCGATCGGCAGCGGCCTGGGTTCAAGTTCGGCCAGTACGGTTGCGGGGTTGTTTGCCATTAAAACTTTATTGGGCGATGATACTGATCCGTCCACCCTGTTACCATTCGCTATGAAGGGCGAGGAAATGGCCTGCGGCCATGGCCATGCGGATAATGTTGCACCGGCTTTGCTTGGGGGCTTTGTACTGATCCGCAGTTATGACCCATTGGATGTTGTGCGTTTACCACATCCCGCGGGCTTATGGTGTGCGATAGTTTTCCCTGATGTGGATGTACCTACACGGGAAGCCAGGCAGATCATCCGCAAAAACATCCAAATGAAGGATGCCGTAACGCAGTGGGGGAACATAGCCGGTTTGGTAAGCGGCCTGTTTATGCAGGATATTGACCTGATTGGCCGCAGCATGAAGGATGTGCTGGTAGAACCGGTTCGCTCTATGTTGATACCCGATTTTTACCTGATGCGCGAAATGGCAATGGAACTTGGCGCGGTTAGCTTCGGCATCTCCGGTTCGGGCCCGTCGGTATTCGCCTTTACCCGCGATGAAGAAACAGCTAAACGCATCAC
>NZ_JAQBOI010000322.1 GCF_028288105.1 Mucilaginibacter sp.
GCCCACCCAACCTATACCGAAGCCATGCGCGAAGCTTGCTTAGCAGCTACGGAAAACAGGCCGATACATATTTAAGGAGTTTGCAGTTGGTAGTAGGCAGTTTGCAAAAACTCCCTGCCAACTGCAACTATTAACTGCCAACTAAATGCAAGTCCTTAGCAACATCGGTATCATTATCCTGACCATTGCTTTGATGGAAGCACTCTCCTGGGCTATGCATAAATATTTGTTTCATGGTCCGTTGTGGTTTATCCATAAAACACACCACCAGCAGCGCCACGGTTGGTTCGAATTAAATGATCTGTTCAGTATTGGTTTTGCTGCTCTCGCCCTATGGCTGATGTGGATAGGGCATATCACTTTGGATTATCGCTTTTGGATTGGTACGGGTATTAGCGTATATGGTACTATCTACTTTATCTTTCACGATTGGTTTATCCATAATCGTTTCAAGACCTTTAGAAGTAACAACCGTTATTTGTCAGGCATCCGCAGGGCACATAAGGTCCACCATAAATTCACAGAGAAAAATCCTTCGGAAGAGTTTGGGTTATTGGTGGTGGGGAAGAAGTGGTTTAGGTAGCTATTTCTTTAATTGAGTTATCTTTTCAGTTGCCACCTTTTTATTCTCATCATCACCATACTTAATTACAAGCTCGTAATATTTTATTGCATTAGGTTTGTCATTAAGTAAGCTATATGAATAGGCTATATTGTTTAATACGATATAATCCTGGGGATTGATTTTTTCGGCTTTTAAAAGCGGTGGTAGTGCGCTCTTGTAATCTTTATTGATAATGTAACTGATAGCAAGGTTTGACAGGCTTTCCACGTGGTCGGGGTGATATTTTAAAATGATTTGGGCAATGCTTTTGATATTATCCATGTACTGATCGCCTTCGTTAAACATCTGTACAACGTATTCCTGTATGGTAGCGAGCATGAACTTTTTGGAATCGTCCAGAGGTTTGCCATCTGTCCATGCCCATTTTAAGTTGATGATTTCACCATAATTAACCGCTTTTATAATCTCTTGGGTAAATAATTTGTAGTTTTTAATGCGGCCAAGTACATATACTTTTCCAAACCGCATATCCAGCCTGTTAGGGAATTTGCTTATTCCGGTATCTATATAATTAAAGCCCTTATTAATTAACGCTTCGTTAAAGCTATCTGTAGTGCCTAAATAGCCGGCGGTTTTGTTGTTCTTATCTTTTATTTCCAAACCGTCGTTACTTCTTTTATCTATTGTAAGGCTTAGCACCGGTTTTAAACCCTCTTGTGCATAAAAATTATAAGAGTAAACATAAAATTCAGGATCGTTTGGAGCGGCTTTGCGCCATTGATTAAGTAAATTAAGCGTTGAATCGGAGTTCCCTTTCGTGAAGATTTCTTTAAACCTGCTTTTAAAATCCTGTGCCGACGCAGCATTTAATATGAAAAATGATAAGAATATGATGAGTGATAATTTAGGTTTCATGGAGTGCAAATTTTAACGGAATATAGTTAATTGATTTTTCAAAACTCCTGCATCCCAATAATATTTCCGAAATTCGCCCCATGCTGCAAATACAGGAAAACGTATCGCTCAGAAAATTTAACACGTTTGGTATTGATGCCAATGCCCGCTACTTCACCGAAATAAGCCACGAGGACGAACTGGTAGAATTATTTGCCGACCCGCAATGGATGCACATGAACCGCCTTGTACTTGGCGGTGGCAGCAACATGCTGCTGGTAAAAGATTTTGAAGGCCTGGTAATCCGTCTCAATATTCGTGGTATAGAACATCGCATTAGTCACCAGGATGTATTTGTTGAAGTTGGCGCCGGCGAGGTTTGGAATGGCCTGGTGAACTTTTGTGTAGACCGTAATTATGGAGGCATAGAAAACCTGAGCCTTATCCCCGGCTCGGTTGGTGCATCGCCCATACAAAATATAGGCGCCTACGGCGTAGAACTAAAAGATGTATTTGAGAGTTGCCGTGCGTTTGAAATCGCCACCGGCACCTTCCGCACATTCACCAAAGCCGACTGCAAGTTTGGTTATCGCGAAAGCGTATTTAAAACCGAACTGGCCGGGCAGTATATTATTGTATCGGTAAAGTTCCACCTTTCGCTTAAGCCAAACATCAATTTAAAATATGGCGCTATAGAGCAGGAGTTGGCTAACCGCGGCATTACACAACCTACTATTGAAGATGTATCGGAGGTGGTATCCTACATCCGCGTATCTAAACTACCCGACCCTTCTACCATTGGCAACGCGGGTAGCTTCTTTAAAAACCCGGTAATAAGCGCAGTGCAATTTGAACCGCTGCATCAGAATTTCCCGGATGTGGTTAATTATCCTACAGCCGATGGACAGGTAAAATTGGCTGCAGGCTGGCTAATTGAGCAATGCGGTTGGAAGGGAAAAACCGTTGGAAACACCGGCACATGGAAGAACCAGGCACTGGTTTTAGTGAACCATGGCGGTGCAACGGGCGAAGAAGTGTACAGTCTTTCGTCGCAAATCATAGACAGTGTGTACACTAAATTTGGCGTTATGCTACAACGCGAGGTAAATATTATAAGTTAATTAACTTAATTAGGACTTTAATTTCATAATTTTCTCATCTACAGCAAGTTAAACAATACTTTGTTTTGATTTTTTTATTGCGCCTTACTTAGTTGCGAAAAATCTATATAATAAATTAAGTTGCTTATTTTCAGCAACTTACATTGTTATGACAATTTTTTAGTCTAATTTGCTGTGTCCTGTATGCTGTTACAGTCAATCATTCAATTTCACGTGCTTTTCACTATTGGTATTATGTTTGCCTAATACTCAATACAAAACATTAACAGAATGACAAAGATTGAGTTTAACACCCTTGTATTACGTCAGGCGACTTCACTAAGGTCTTATGCCTTACATTTCACCCATGACGCAGATGATGCTAACGACCTTGTTCAGGATACAATGTTGAAAGCCATAACTTACTACAATAAGTTTAAAGAAGGTACTAACTTGAAAGGATGGTTGTATACCATCATGAAAAATACCTTCATCAATAACTATCGCCGTTTTGTTAAAATGAGCACTTTTGTTACCAAAAGCGACGAGATATCTTCTCC
>NZ_JAQBOI010000024.1 GCF_028288105.1 Mucilaginibacter sp.
CTATATCTGGTGTATCGTACAGGTTTTTTATCCAGTTGATAACGGCGTCGTCAACAATGAGCGAGCCAATGGCAATTGCGCCGCAAAACAGCGCCACCCAAATGCTGTACTTGGCCAGGCGCATCCAGTCGAAACCTTTTACGTCATAAGAATTACGCAGTTTTTCGGCCTGGGCAGCATCCAATAAATGATTTTTCTCCCAATGCGCAATGGTATCGTTCAAAAACTCACTTTCCTGCCTGTCGATATTTAGTTTAGCCATAGGGTAATAGATGCGGATACTAATTTATGCGAATAAGTGAAAGTAAACAATATTAATTCACACTTAAGCCAGCCAATAATATCCGGAAAGTATAGTTTATTTATGAAATTATGGTGAAAGTTGTTAGGTATTAAACTGGGGGCCATCAATCACCAGCAGGGCCAAAACATCTTCTTTATCCTTACCTAATTGTACTACAAGTTGCTCCAGCGATTCAAACTTAACATCGCCGCGTACAAAATGCAGGAACTCCATACGGATCTGCTGATTGTATATTTCTGCATTAAAGTCGAAGATATTTACTTCAATGTTCCGCGTCATGCCGTTAACGGTAGGGCGGTGGCCAATGTAGGCCATACCTGTATACTCCTTGCCCGCAACTTTTACCTTCACGGCAAATATGCCATCGGCAGGTATCAGCTTATAGCTTTCTTCGATGAGCAGGTTGGCGGTTGGGTAACCCAGCTCACGACCTAACTGATCGCCACGGATAACTTTCCCGGTAATAAAAAACGGATAACCCAAACACTCGTTAGCTATGTGAATGTCGTTAGCTAATAAAGCCGTACGGATACGGGTAGAGCTGATGGCTACGTCGTTTATATCCTGTTCGGGTATCTCAACTACTTCGAAATCATAAACCGGCGCTAATGCCAGCAAATCTTGCAGGCCGCCTTGCCTGTCTTTACCAAAACGATGATCGTAACCTATCACAATGGTTTTGGTGCCTATTTTATTTACTAATACATCGCGGATATAACCCTCGGCAGTTTGGTTAGAAAAATCTCTTGAAAAAGGTGTGATAATTAAATGATCAACTCCTAATTGTTCCAACAGCTCCGCCTTCTCGTTAATGGTGTTGATGAGCTTAAGACTTTCGTCCTCGGGGTGCAATATCATCCGCGGATGCGGAAAAAAAGTAAGTATAACTGTTTCACCGCCTGTAGCAGCAGCCAGTTCTTTTATACGCGATATAATTTTGCGGTGCCCAATATGCACTCCATCAAAAGTGCCAATAGTAACTACCGCGTTTTTAACCGGCGTAAATTCATCAATATGATGGTATATCTTCATAGTGCTGGCACAAAGGTAAAAGTAGAATGGACAAAGCAGAAAGGTTTTTGTTTAATCTGTGTAAGATGTTACAATCCTGTTAAATCAGGGGCTGCCTTTAGTGCACGGATAGTATCAACCAATTCCAATATCTCGTGGGCATCCTCTATACGGTAATTGCCACTGCGGGTTCGCCTCAGTGCCGACATGTATGCCCCGTTGTTTAACGCAGCACCAAAATCATTTACCAACGACCGGATATAAGTACCCTTGCTGCATACTACACGAAAATCAACTTCGGGTAGTGCTATACGGGTTATCTCAAATTCGGATATGGTAACACTTCTGAGGCGCAATTCAACTTCTTCGCCACGGCGGGCTTTTTCGTACAGTCGTTCACCATCAATTTTAATGGCAGAATGTGCAGGCGGATATTGCTGAATATCCCCGGTAAACTGCGCACAGACAGCTTTTATCTGTTCGTCGGTTAAATGACTGGTATCAAATTTTGCTTCGGGTTCGCTTTCCAGATCGTAGGTTGGGGTGGTTGCCCCCAGCACCATGGTACCTGTGTATTCCTTTTCCTCAGCCTGGAAGGTATCAATCTGCTTGGTCATTTTACCGGTGCAAACAATAAGCAGTCCGGTAGCCAATGGGTCGAGCGTGCCTGCGTGGCCTACTTTAAGCTTTAGTGGCTTAAAGGCATTACGCAGTTTACCTACCACATCAAAGCTTGTCCATTCGTATGGTTTATTGATGAGGAGGAGTTGCCCGTCGGCAAAGTCTTGTATAGATTGGAAGGAATTACTCATTTGTCTGAACCTTGATTAAGGTGATTTACCTGATTACAGGATTTTTTGAAGATTAAGTTGCCTGTTGAAATAATTTACTTATTCCATTGCATTCATATTCTGCCTGGTCAATAGCATCGTCGATACTCTCGTGCCAGGTATCAGCCAACTCTTTCCAATTAGCATCGCATGAAAATAGATAATATCCCGGCTCTTTTTCCGGTTGGCAAATTGCAAATCCGGCAATTAGTTTACTATCGTTATCTTCAGTATTTGAATTATTCAAAAGATTAACAACCGCGTAACATATTACTTTTGCATTCCCCATTATATTAGGAACATCATTCATTTAACCTATCACCTGTAAATTATGGCCGCTTAGGTAAAGGATAATAATTACCCCCCCTACTACAATACGGTACCAGCCAAATAACTGAAAACCGCGGCGCTCTAAAAATGTGATGAATGTTTTAATAGCCAATAAGGCTACTACAAATGCAATAACGTTACCAATAGCCAATAGCTTAATTTCTTCGCCGGTAACTACGTGGCCTTCTCTATAAAAGTCGAACAGTTTTTTTGCTGTGGCGGCAAACATGGTTGGTACCGCTAAAAAGAAGGAAAACTCGGCAGCGGCCTTGCGGCTTAACTTTTGCGACATACCACCAACAATAGTCGCGGCAGAGCGCGATGTACCAGGTATCATAGATAAACACTGAAAGAAACCGATCTTCAAAGCGGTTAAATAACTTATCTCTTTTTCTTCTTTAACATCGGGGTTATTAAACCACTTATCTACAAAAAGCAATATAATACCACCAATAAACAAGGTTATACCTACGGTTAAAGCGCTTTCTAACAAAGCGTCTATTTTTTTACTGAATAGCAGACCAAATATCGCAGCTGGTATAAAAGCTACAAACAATTTGTAGTAAAACCCAATGCTTTGAAAGAAGCGTTTAAAGTATAAAACTAATACTGATAATATTGCGCCTAATTGTATTGCAATAGTAAAAAGCTTTACAAAATCATTGCTTTGGATACCCATTACAGATGAAGCGATGATCATATGACCTGTTGAAGATACCGGCAAAAACTCGGTGATGCCCTCTATAATAGCAAGGACAATTGCATGAATGATGTTCATTATTTAGCAGTAGGCTTCCTTAAAATTGCGTAAAAACCTAATGCAAAACCTGCAAGTACCACAATTGGCGCAATTACAATTTTTGTTGTGCTGTAAATATCAGTAGTGCCGCTCATTAGCACAAAACCAAATGCAACCACAGCTATGCTGATAATTAACCATTTGTAGTTTTCTTTACCAAATATAAACTGACCCGGCGTGGTGGTGCTTGTTGCCGGTGCCTGTGTTTTGCTTGCAGCTGTTTTTGTTTGTTGCAGTGCCATATTTTTAATTAGTGAATTGTTGAATTAATGATTTAGTGATTGAAGCTCAGTCAATGACTACCTATATAGATCGTATATTTTTAAACGTAAAAACTTATTAACCGCCAGGAACGTGCTAAAGGCAGATATAAATATGCCCAGGGCTATTATACCTAAAAACACGACACCAAACTCGGTATAGTTTTGCAGTATAACCAGATCAGGGATTTGTTTATTAGCCAGGTACAAGGTACCAATTAGTATCACTACAGATATTAACGCGCCTAATAAACCATGCCAGATACCATAAAGTATAAAAGGCTTGCGGATAAACCCTTTTGTAGCGCCGACCAACTGCATTGATTTGATTAGGAAACGCTGCGAATATATTGCCAGCCTTATAGTATTGTTTATTAATGCTACAGATAGTACGATAAATATACCGGCAAAACCCAATATAATTAAGCTGATTGAAGTGAGGTTGGCGTTCATTTGGTCTACCAATGATTGTTGGTACTTTACCTCTTTAACCAGTTTATTCTTCATTAGCTCGGCTTTAAACTTCTCGATGCCGGCATTGTTGGCATAATCTGCCTTTAAGTAAATGTCAAGCGATTGCGATAGCGGGTTGTAACCCAAGAACTTTACAAAATCTTCGCCCAGATCTTTTTGCAGGTTACGTGCGGCCAGTTCCTTGCTCACGTATTGGGTTTGCTTCACCATTACGTTTGCATCCAGTTGCTTTTGCAACTGCAGCACATCGGTTTCGTGAGCCGAATCATCCATAAAAATATTCAGTACAATGTTTTCTTTTACATAGCGCGACAGGTTATTGGCATGCACCAATATAAGCCCCAGCAGCCCTATCATTAATAAAACCATAGCAATTCCAAAAACGGTAGATATGTATATCGTTTTGGTTTTTTTTGCCGATGCACTTGCTTCAAATTCTTCCATGCGTTTTTTTAGATATGAGATGTTAGATATGGATTTTAGGCCAATATCTTATTCTTATAATTTGCGAAATTAACAAACCCGGCTTAAAGGTAAAAGTTTATGGCGTATAATTAACAATAATTAACGCTGATGCTGTTATACCCTGCCCAGGATTGTGCAAATCATTGCCGTCCCATTTATGGGACGGATTGCAAAATGAGCAATCCGGCTTTAACTGAAGCCTGGCCGTTATTTTTGGCTAAAGCCAATTAGCTTGTTGGCTAGCCGACGGCAATGAATATTGCATGGCGTTATCTGGGGAATCCCAAAAAAATCAGTATTTCAACAATAAACAAATCCCCACACTACCTGTTATCCCACTATGACAACACCTGCAAACGACCACGATAAACCATCACCTTCGGATACCCCTACCCACAGGCCCAACGATGAGGGGCATAAAAGTGTAGTTAAGAAAGAGGATAAGCAATACCATGCCGACGAACCTGAACAGGAAAACGTGGCGAAGCGTTACGAAAAGGAGGAGCAACCGGTTAACCCCGTGAAAAACCCGCCGAAGAAAGACCAGCCGGATACAGCTGAGGACGACGCCCGCCGCTTGGAATCGAAATAAAATTACTCTAAGGGCTTGGCAATCCCTGCCGAATTAAACTGCAGATCGTATAATTTGCGATAGTACCCATTCTCTATCCGAAGCAACTCCTGGTGGGTACCCATTTCTTTTATCTCGCCATGGTCAAGCACAATAATCTTATCCGCGTTTTGTATGGTGGATAAACGGTGAGCGATAACAATTGCTGTACGTCCCTGCA
>NZ_JAQBOI010000077.1 GCF_028288105.1 Mucilaginibacter sp.
CCTACTAATGAGCCGGGGAATTGCCCGCAATGTATTTCTTCATGGTCAGCCATCAGCGCATAACGGGCCAACGGGTTATAATGCTCCCAGCAAGCCAGGGCACCAATACGGGCAATCTTAGTTTCTACAGCTTTTAGCCCGCTTCCATCACCCTGTCCCCATATCATGCGTTCATGATAAGTTGGCGTTATTTTGCGGCGTTTTAAAACAATCTCACCATCGGTGTCAAATATCAGCTGCGTGTTGTAAAGCGTACCATAATCCCGCTCGTTTACGCCTAAAACAACGACCATCCCAGCTTCTTTTGCAGCAGCTGCAACCATATCCGTTAGCGGACCAGGCACTACCACAGCCTCATCATAAAGTTTTAAATGATCGGCCCCCTGAAGCACCGGCGGCAGGATAAAAGAGAAGTAAGGATAATTGGGTACGCAGGTTTCTGGGAATACAATAATATCCGCGCCCTTTTCCGCACTTGCCCTGATCATGTCACATATCTTTTTTGTTGTGGCATCACCATTGTTCAACACAGGTTTTAATTGTGCAGCTGCTGCTTTAATAATTGTTTTTGATGCCATGATGGAAATGTTTGATTGCAGAATGTACTATACTGTCCAGGTGTCGAAAATGAATGCGCCTTCCTTACGGTGGATTAATTGAATATCCAGTACGTCAAGCGGGCTGATCGGTTTAATACCGGCAAGCAGGTTCGGCTCACCTAAACCATATAGCGCCTGCAAGGCAAAACGGCAGGCGAATACTTTGCCGCCTTCATCCATAAATTTGGTCAGCCTGTCGGAATAAGCCATATGACCGGGGAATGCTTCGTCACCTAATTTAGGAAAGCCACGTAGTACACCCAGGGTAACTCCCGGACCATATAATAAAATAGAGGTGTCAAAACCTTTGCGAAGCAAGCGGGTGGCCGTAAGAATATTCACCAAACCGATGGAACCTTCAAAAGCTACAGTATGGAAAGTAACCAATGCTTTCTGCCCGGCTTCTGCTTTTACATCCTCAAACACCTTCTCTTCATAATCTACAAAGAATTCGCCTTTTTTATTGGCTTCTAATTCAACTTTTGGCATAATTTTTAATTTTAAAATATTTAAAACGAGTTAATTAATTTTATAAAGTAAAAATACGCGTTAGCTCAATTGTAAAAACTGCTTTTTGCGGTATTAATTAGTGAAACAATGGTTATATTTACTGCTTTTTTTATATAAAATAATTTTAATGAAAAATTTAAAGATAAATCATCAACAATTTGATTGTTTTTTTTAATTTACATGTATTTATCTATTTGCTAGTTCAATTTTTATACTTTTTTGGAGAGTTAAAACAGATTCATGTCAATTTTAAATCACTTTTTAACCAAAATTATCTATTTAACATAGATAAGCTTTAAAAAAAGCTATTATTTGTAACTTGAATTTAAACATAACGGTAAAAATACCCTTCAATCAGGATTGCAACTTCGCCAGATTCGGGGTATTGCACCTTGCTACACAGCTTCATTATTAGAATACTGAGTAACCAAAACTATTTTTTGAACAATCTGTCCAGAAAGTCGGTTGCTTTTTTGTAAATTTGGTATATCAAAAGTTCTTTAAAACAGCTCAAATTACCTCAAGTTATCCGATGTCTTAGTCGGTGACTAATAGTATGTGAAATTTATAAATACCTATTATTTAGCGTTATATCGGAATGGTTCGGGTCCCGTCCAGTACGGTAGCCCTACAGTCCCGAACTTCTTCAATTAATGCCCAGCCCGATTAGCACCTTTAAATTTTGCAACAAGTAGTTCGAATTTTGTCCAGTCAGGGCCCTTAAAAAGCACTTCATTTTACTTAGAATGCGCATCTAGTCAATTATATAGTTCGAATTACCTCAGTTCGGGGCTTTAATAAAGTAATCTTGAATTTGTATCAGCATTTTCTTAGGTTTGAGAAAACGACACAGCACCTAAATTTAATTGATGCTATTTACATTCCATATATCCTTTTACGATATTGTGTTCTTTGGTGCTGTAATTATTAGCTTAACCCTATCGCTGTTTTTATGGATCGCCCCTAAGGAGAACCAGTCTGCAAACCGTTCCCTGGCGGCACTAATGACTGTTGTTGCTTTGTGGATAATCCGGATCCTGGCCACCGACATCGATCTGGCAAAATACGGTCCATTATGGAACCGTCTGCCCTTGCGATTTTCAATGGCAATTGGCCCTATGATCTATTTTTACGTACGTCAGATAGCACAGCCAAAGTATACTTTCCGTCGGAAAGACCTGCTGCACTTCATCCCTTTACTGCCTGAATTAAGCGTTCAGGTATTTGCTGCAATACAAAAAACAAAGACGACCCAGGCTATCTGCTATCGGCTATTCCCCCAGTCAATCGTCTCATGAAATTTAAAATAATTGTAAACTTTTAATGGTTCATGCAGATACGGCTCTTTTTTTATTCCATAATGGTTCAACCAATTGAGATATTCTTCATGCTTCGTGAAAACTTTTACAAAGTTGTCACGAGGTATAAGTATAAACCATCCTTCCCCGGCGTCCTGGTGATTTATAAGGGTGTTTACACAAGAAGCGAGATATAAACAAATAGTTATAAATATGGCCTACCGTCGTGATCGTCACAAACCGACATCATCGACGCCCTCCGCCATCGCGTATTGGAAACCCGTAAACATAACCCGATCGTTGAAATCAAATAATACGAAAAACATCATTCATTTATCGTCACCTGTTTCATCTCGACCGGAGCACTGCTTGGCGCCACAAAAGCAGCTAATCCCTGGCCTCGCTTTGGCATAATACTATTAGTACGGCTGTTATCATATCCAGATTTGCCAGATCTTGCTATCCTTTAATAATATGCCTAATAATGTCATGGGAAATCAATAACATCAATCCGGTAAGTTCAAGATTGTTCCGGATGATCTTCAAAGCCCTGGTAAGGTTGGCTTCGACGCCTTTTTCCGAGATATTCATTGCAGATGCGATCTCAGCATTCTTCATACCTCCTTCGCGGCTGTATTTGAACACCAGCCTACATCTCTCCGGCAGATTTTCAATTACACCATCAATATACTCTTTTAAAAATAGGGCATCCAATTTTTCTTCATCAAGGCAAATATCGCAGAATTGATAATTTGCTTCAGCCAGCTTACTTCGGTGATGTTCCTTGCGATAGTTTTTAAAAATCACAAATTTTATTTTTGTAGCTAAAAAACCGCCTACATTCACGATATTAAAATTGTTTCTTTCTTTCCATAATGCAATAAAAACTTCATGGACTATGTCTTCAGCCTGAGCCTTATCATTTGTGTTGTTCCATGCGATTAATACAAGTTTTTCCCAGTATCTTTTATAAAGTTCTGTAAACGCGTGCCGATTTCCCTCCTGTAAAAGGCTCATCAGTTCCTGATCAGATAAAATCATACATTTCATCAGCTTAATAATTGGTAAATAATATATTTCATAAAATAATATACCTATAATCATTATTTGTGGCTATCGAATTTCAAACTCTTTGATCAGCTAAATCATCGTCAAGACGCGCCGTCAGGATTATTGAAACGACCGTTGAACAATAAACCCTGGCGATTTTAAAGAATAAAAAAGATGTGACTGATAATGCTGCCGTCGGTATAATTGGTTAAAACAAATTTATTTGCTATACCTCCAAGAACTGTACCCCACTGTTTGTAGTAAAAACCTAAAAATCATAGCTGACGGCTCAAATCGCATTTCTATCGATTTTTTTTAAGATCAAAACATAAGTAAAAAATTACAAAATACTTCTTTCTCAGTATAGGGTGTAACGCTTTTCGCAGACACATGTCTGTATAAACCAATTCTAAAGTGGATAAGCAAAGAATCAACTACTTATTACAAAAATATACCCAAGGAACCATAGACGACTTTGAAAAGAAGGAACTCATGGGTTCATACCATGAGATATCCTTTCAAGATACAGAATACCCTGACGACCGGGCAGCAGTCAGCGAACGCATATTGCGCCGTCTTCATAACGAGATTGCTGATGATAAGCCAAACACACACGCAAAATTGTGGAGAATATCTGCGGCTGCTTTGGCATTCATCCTGTTATCGGCAGGCGTTTATGTGTTAAAAAGGCCAAAAATCGAAGAGCAGGCGTTTGTTAAGCCTGTTATAAAAAAGCAAACAATTTTACCGGGGGCTAATGTGGCCATGTTAACGCTTGGCAATGGAAAAATCATCTCATTAAATGCGGTAAGTAAAGGCAAACTGGCTATGCAGGGAAATACCGTGATTACAAAAAATACGGACGGACAAATATCTTACCAGGTAATCAATGATAGGAAAAATGATATTACTAAAGAGCCAATTACTTATAACACACTGACGACACCACCCGGAGGACAATTCAAAATCACCTTACCTGACGGAAGTAATGTTTGGTTGAACGCGGCATCATCAATTAAATACCCAAGCAGGTTTAATGGTAACGAAAGGCATGTTGAATTACATGGCGAGGCCTATTTCGAAATTTTTAAAAATAAAAATATTCCGTTTACAGTGACGGCTGAAAATATAGCTATCAAAGTATTGGGTACTCATTTTAATGTGATGGCTTATAAAAATGAGCCTGCTATAAATACCACTTTGCTTGAAGGATCTGTATCGTTAAGTGCTAAAAACAGCCACGCCCTTCTTTCGCCAGGCGAGCAAGCGGTGCTCAGTATGGGTGCAGAGAAGATTCAAGTGAGCAATGTGAATGTAGATGATGCGGTAGCCTGGAAAAACGGATATTTTTCTTTCAGAAAGACAAATATCCGGACAGCGATGAACAAAATAGCAAGATGGTATAATGTAGATGTTGAATATAGGGGAAACGTAAATAACAAGGTACTTGGAGGAACCGTATCACGGGCCGAAAATATTACCGAGCTGTTGAATTATTTAGAATTAACGGGAATAGCAAAATTCAAAATCGACGGAAGGAGGATAGTAGTTATATGTAATTAACACAACTTTTAGGTGCTATCTATAAAACCAGGAACGTTCCACCGCTCCTGGTTTAGCAGCAATGGGAGCTGCATTAGATAACAGGCACGATAGCTTCGAAACAATCAATTACCAATTAACCTAATAACCAAATGTATAAAAATTTTACAAAAATTTTCTGCAGGGCCCTTTCCTGCGATAAACCTGATATTTTTTTTAAAATGAAACTAATCTTTGTCCTCTGCATATGCGCATTTATGCACGTTTCCGCGGCTACATACGGACAAAAAAACATTACGTTAAATGTAAAGAAGATATTATTTGAACAGCTGTTGGATAGCATCAGCCAGCAAAGCGGTTATCATTTTCTTTTCGATGAACAGATACTTAGCCAGAGTAAACCGGTAACCCTAAATGTAAAAAATTTGCCTTTTGAAAAGGTGTTGATCCGGTGTTTTAAAGAACAGCCTTTTACCTACGTGATCAAAAATGGGAATGTTATTATAACCGGTAAAAACAAGTTAATTACCCCGCAGATGACCAATGCCGTTGCCATCACCGTTACCGGGCGGGTTAATGACGAAAAAGGCGAACCTTTGCCCGGGGTAAGTATTTTGGTTAAGGGTACTAAACGGGGTACGGTCACCGGGACAGATGGAAAATACACGGTCTCGGGCTTAAATACTGACGCGGTACTGGTTTTTAGCTTTCTGGGTTATGCTACCAAAGAGATACCGGTTGCCGGGCAAACTTCGATAAATGTAAACCTCTCACCACAGGCCGGGACACTCAACGATGTGGTGGTAGTTGGTTACGGTATGCAAAAGAAAGTAACCCTTACCGGTTCGGTATCGTCTGTTAAAGGCGATGAGTTAACCCAGGCGCCTGTAGCCAGCACCATCAACACGCTCGCGGGAAGGCTTCCCGGGTTAGTCTCGCAGCAATCAACCGGGCAGCCCGGCGCAGACCAGGCATCTATCAGTATTCGCGGATTCGGCCAGGCGCTTTGGATCGTTGATGGGGTTGAATCAAACTTTAATAATATTGATCCAAACCAGATAGAATCATTAAGTATCCTTAAAGACGGTGCGGCCTCTATATATGGCGCGCGGGCCGGTAATGGTGTTGTATTAGTGACAACCAAACGGGGAAAAGAAGGAAAGCCTGACATCACATTTAATTCATCGTATTCCTTACAAGGTAATACTTTGATGTCAAAGCCGGTTAATTCAGGTCAGTATGCAGAGATAACCAACCTGTTCTACACTAATCAGGGAAAGCCGGCGCCTTATACGCCGGATCAGATTCAGAAATACTACGCAGGCGGTGACCCTGCCTACCCGAACACCAACTGGCAAAAAGTTGCTACGCGGTCCTGGGCTCCGCAAACACAGCAAAATCTCTCTGTACGCGGCGGCAGCGACCAAATCAAATATTTCGGGTTTTTCGGCTACCTTAATCAGTCGCCTATGTGGAAAACAAACGGCGGCAATTATAACAGGTATAATCTTCAATCCAATTTAGACGCGAAGGTCAATAATAATTTATCTGTCCAATTACTTCTTTCCGCCGTAAGTGAATCGAATTCGCAGCCGGTCCGAGGCCAGGGGATAGGTGTCAATACATTATGGCAGGATTTATGGAATTCTTTACCTATCTACCCGGAAAGGTTGCCGGACCCATCTAAATACGCTTATGCCAACGGCCAGGGAGTGGGCAGTATCGCTCTTGTATCTAACGAGGATATAGCCGGTTACGACCGGTTGAACACGCAGAATGTGAAAGGTACCTTTATAGCTGATTATAAAATACCTGCCATCAGCGGCCTAAGCGCCAAAGCTTTTGTGAATTATGACAAGACTTACGCTACCGACAAGAATTTCTCTAAGCCTTATAGCTTCTATACATACGATTATTCAACAAATGCCTATACACTGGCCGGGGCGCTTGGTTCACAAGCCAAGCTAACTTATCAGGAAACGCAATCCCGTAATCTAACGGGACAATTCTCATTGAATTACGACCATGTTTTTAATACTGACCACCACATCACAGCGCTTGCGCTTTACGAGGTAATCGATTATAATACCAGCTATATTATCGCCGGAAGAGATAATTTTTTAACACCTGCTATCGAAGAGCTGTATGCCGGCGCGGTTCCAACGAGTGTGGCTAACAGTTCTGCGTCTGAAATGGGCCGCGCAAGCTACGTTGGCCGATTGAAATACTCGTATAAAGAAAAATATCTATTGGAATCGACCTTGCGGGCGGATGCGTCTGCAAAATTTGAGTCAAATAAGCGGTGGGGTTACTTCCCAAGTATTTCATTGGCCTGGCGGCTGGACCAGGAAAATTTCATAAAAAACCTAAAAGGTATCGACGAGCTGAAACTTAGGGCAAGCTACGGAAGTTCGGGCATCGATAACGTAGGAAATTTCCAATATCTCACAGGATATCAGTTTAACGGAACCTGGCTTATAGGCAATAATACGCTGCCCGGCATCGCCTCTACAGGTTTAGCTAATCCAAATCTCACCTGGGAAAAAATAAATATTTATAACCTGGCTGCTGATTTTTCTTTTTTTAACAGAAAGTTGTTCGGTACCGCTGAAGTATTTTACAGAACCCTTTCAGGTATGCCCGCCACGAGAGTATTGTCACTTCCAAACACATTTGGCGCAGTGCTGCCGGCTGAAAACCTGAATAGCCAGAACAACCGCGGCTTCGACTTCAGTTTAGGCACCAGTGGTAATGTAGGCGATTTGAGCTATCAGGTTAGCGCGAACTTATCATGGACGCGCGCAAAATGGAATCATTATGAGCAACAGGATTATACCGATCCGGATCAAAAGAGACTTAATCAATTGTCCGGGCAATGGACAAACCGAACTTTTGGCTACCACGCGGAGGGACTGTTTACCAGTCAGCAGGATATTGATAATTTGAAGTTTACCTACCCGGGCGGCAATGCCGCATTAAGGCCGGGCGATATAAAATTTGTTGATGTGAATGGCGATGGTAAGTTAGATTATCGTGATCAGACGCAAATAGGTACAGGTACTGTGCCGGAATGGATGACCGGGGTTAACATCAGCCTGAAGTACAAAAACTTTGATCTGCAATCTCTTTTACAGGGCGCTTTTAACTATTACAACACTGTTTATTTGTATCACGGTGGTTTAAATTATTCTCAGGCTTTTTATGAAAACATGTGGACGGAACAGAATAATACGGCTGATGCGACCCCGCGGATCTCAGGAGCCGGCACAAATAGCTTATTCAACAACCTCTACTTTAAAAAAGCAAGCTATATGCGGTTGAAGAGCCTGGCCATAGGTTACAGCTTTCCAAAGAATATGTTGGCCAAAGCAGGTGTCCGTAACCTGAGAGTTTACCTGGCAGGCACAAATTTATTTACCATTAATCCGCTCAAAAAATATGGGATTGATCCGGAGGCTCCGGATGGTCAGGCGGGATATTATTATCCGCAACAGAGGACTATTTCATTAGGATTAAATGTAACGCTATAAATAAAATATTATGAAAAGAATTATTTCGCTGACCTTTCTAATCAGCATTTGCATATGTTTTTCCTGTAACAAGGAAGTATTAAATAAAAAACCGCTTGGCATCATTTCCGATGCTGACGTTTTCAAAGATCCGGCGTTGATAAACGCTTACCTTACCCAGGTTTATTACGACATGCCCATTTTGGGAAATGATTGTAGTGCAAGTGGCCCTAACGATGGTGACGGAGGCTGGCACGCCTTTGATATTAATGACGTTTCTGACGAGAGCTTCCCGCAATTCAGGGACTGGAACCCCAGTAATGCGTTTACCTTTAAATATGGCAATTTAAATATTAACGGGGGCTTACTTGACTGGTGGGGGTACAACACAGTGCGCGAGATCAACCAATTTCTCGAAAAACTGCCATCTTCCCCCCTTCCGGCAGATCAGGTAAAATCAAAACTGGCTGAAGCACGATTTCTAAGGGCATTCTGTTACTTTTCTATGGTTAAGCGCTATGGCGGCGTTCCTTTGATCACCAAAGTTCAGGATGTCAATGAGCCGGGTTCAACACTTTTTCCGCCAAGAGCAACTGAACAGAATATTTACGACTTTATTATTTCCGAGATCGATGCGATTGCAAATGATCTACCTGAGGTGGTAAGCGCCGACAATTTAGGAAGACCATCAAAATATGCCGCTCTTGCCTTAAAAAGCCGCGCGGCGCTATATGCCGGAAGCATAGCTCAATTTGGCACGGTCGAATTAAACGGCATTGTAGGAATACCCGCAACAGCGGCCAATACCTACTATCAAGCATCGTATGACGCCTCGGAAGCCATTATTAAGAGTGGTAAATTCGCGCTTTACAATGCTGATCCGAACAAGACAACCAATTTTAGAAACATTTTTTTGGTTAAAAACAACAGCGAAGTAATTTTTGCCAAGCGTCATGACAATGTTAACCAGGCTACCGGCGGAAACGGCTGGGGCGTTGATTTTTTTAATTGTCCAAGGCCGCAGGCCTGGGGCCGCGGCCTGTACGAACAGGCCTATCTTGAACTGGCCGAATCTTTCGAACATACTGACGGAACTCCCGGAACGTTGGATCGTACTGCTATTGAAGGTAAAATAATGACAACGGATGAGTTGTGGGCCAACAAAGACCCTCGTTTTTACGCAACCTTTTACACGCAAAATACAAGCTGGAAAGGAAATAACCTTGATTTTCATGCGGGCATCCGCCTTCCTGACGGAACGATCAAAACGGATGGTGCCTACAACGGCATTGCAGCTACCGGCGAACAGGATTACCAGGGAACCGGTATAGGTGTCTTAAAATATTTAGACGAAAACCATGATAACATGGCCGGCGCCAACAGCGGCTGGGCGACCTCCGCTCAGGACTGGCTGATCTTCAGGTACGCGGAAATTTTATTAAACAACGCGGAAGCTTCATTCGAGTTGGGAAATACGGCCGATGCCCTCAGTTCGATAAACCAGATCAGGAGCCGGGCCGGAATTGCACCATTAGCCAGTTTAACACGCGACAAAATCCATCATGAGCGCAAGGTAGAACTTGCTTTTGAAGGACAGCGCTACTGGGATGTACGGAGATGGCGTACCGCTGTACATGATCTTTCTGTCCGTTGGTCGGGTATACGCTACATTCTTGATGGTGCAACAGGAAAATACCAGATACAGTTCATCAAGAACGTTGATGGTACTTCAAACATTCCGCAATTCAGAAAAGAAAATTATTATTTGCCACTCACTGTCGGAAAAACATCTAATAATAAAAATCTGGTTGAAAACCCCGGCTATTAAAACGGAATAAAAAACAATAGCCATTTGGTAATCTATAGTTAAACATGACTAAATAATAAGTTACATGAGAACACGAAACGAACGTATTTTTAATAAATTTTTATATACTGCCTTTTTACTTATTGGTAGTGTAACAGCTGTAAATGCACAGCAGGCAAATCAGCGGTACGATGTGGCGGCTTACGTTTGGCCGGCTTACCAGCCCGATGCAAGGTTTAACGACATAGGTGTTTTTAAAGACGGGAAAGGCGAATGGGAAGCTATTTATAATGCAAAACCGAAGTTTAAGGGACATAACCAGCCGCATGTTCCGTTATGGGGATACACAAACGAAGCCGACCCAAAAGCGGTAGCGCAAAAGATCGACGCTGCGGTATCGCACGGTGTAAATGTATTTATTTACGACTGGTACTGGTATGATGATAAGCCATTTTTAGAAAACGGCTTGAATAAAGGTTTTTTAGGGGCATCCAATAATCAGAAAATGAAATTTTACCTGATGTGGGCCAATCACGATCATAACAGTTACCTGGATTATACCGCTGCCGATAAAACTAAGATTTACTGGCGTGGTGGAGTAAACAGGGCAACATTTAATAATATCGTAGCCCATGTGATCAAAGATTATTTTAGCAAACCCAATTATTATAAAATCAACGGAGAACCGGTATTCAGCATCTATGAACTCTCTACATTTATAAAAGGCATAGGAGGCATAAAAGAGGCTAAAGAGGCCCTGGATTATTTTACGCAAAAAACAAAAGAGGCGGGCTTTCCTGGCTTACACCTGCAGGGCGTTTTGTGGTCGGCCATACCAGCTGCGCTTTCCGCAGTACCTGGAGACACGGCCAGTACGCAGAACAACACGATTTTGGATATGGGGCTAAAAAGCCTGACCAACTATCAATGGTGCCATTATGTGCCTTTGGACAGGTATGACAGATGGGGCGATAAAGCAATTGAAGGATGGGCCAAATTCAGCAAAGAATTTACCGTGCCGTTTTTCCCGCATGTGTCTGTTAGCTGGGATCCTAATCCACGCTTCCCGGGTAAGTTACAGGGTATGGTAACTGAGGCGAATCCTGCAGATTTTAAACGTTTTTTACTGCAAGCTAAGGCGTATGCTGATAACCACCCTAATCAACCCAGGTTAATCACCATTAACGCCTGGAATGAATGGGCCGAAGGCAGTTACCTGGAACCGGATAAACAACATGGCTTTAGTTACCTTAATGCCGTGAAGGAAATATTTCTGAAAAAATAGTAGTTAATTTAACCGGGGGTAAGCGGGTCACAAGGGCATTGACACCCGCCCCCCCGGTTCTGCTGGCTGCGGGTAGCAGAACCGGGGGCCGGTCGCTTACGGTTGTTAAGTGGTCCATCAATAGCGGAAGATTTATCCTTAAATGAGATATCTTTAAATTTAGAGTTGCGGGCGCAGCCTCTCTTTTTCGCGGTAATCCCGGACGATATTTCGGTAGGAAAGACCAGTAATGACAACCGCGATAAAAGCTGTGACAATAAAAAAAGCCGGTAATATGCTGGTATAACGATTCAACGTGGCGGTGCATTTGGACAGCAGTACCTTTTCGTCTGCGTCGACCCGTGCAACAGCATCCCGCAATCCATCCATCGCAGACTTGCCCGCATCCAGATCGGCAGCAACGATCGGCTCACCACGTTGCTTTTTTTCTATAAGGGTTTGCAGGATGGCCAATCGCTCCTCTATAATTCGCCGGATGGTACGCGGCGGTTTTCCCGGCACCCGCATCATAGAGCTGTGAATAGCCATTCTGATCGCCATGCATATTAATGCCCCTTAGATGAAGTAAATAAGATCACTTTTTACAAACGCCGCACGTTTTACCATCCTTCGCGCAACGTTTGCAGTACCTGCAGTTCTTGCAAGCATTGCAAGGCTTATCTCCTGCACAAGTCGCTACCATTCTTTTTACTGCAACCGGCTTTGCATTATGAACGCTTACAAAGGTACCGGCGGCAAGGAATAAGAGGATAAGTGATTTCTTCATGATGGTTAGGTTTAGAATAGTAAACTTAACTATTTGTTCTTAAACTCAAGTACATTATATGCTGCAGTGACCGGCACCTGTAAACCGTTAACGCTTTCGACGTTAGAGTTAACCGGCAGCGGTCTATTCAAAACCTCTTCGTTCCCGGAATAATATCGCGGGTAACCGAACGGTATCCGATAGATGAAAACTGAACCCTTGTTATTTACCCCATAATTTATGAGGATAAATTTATGGCGGTAACCTTATTAATGCTTAGATAATATCACCTGATAACCAGTATATAACCTGATAAAACCTGGCCATTAACTTTGGTATCAATTTTATAATAATAAGTCCCTGCAGGCACAGGCTGCCCGTTGTAGGCACCTTCCCAGGCCTTTGAGTAACCTATAGAGTGAAATAGTTGCTGTCCGTAACGGTTAAATATGTCTACTACAGCATCCTGATAAGCAACAAGCCCCCGGATATCCCAAAAGTCGTTATATCCGTCGCCGTTTGGCGTAAATGTGTTAGGAATTGTTAGTACCGGCGATACTTTTATAATGGTTTGATCGGTAGTAACGCAGCCCTTTGAATCGGTTACCTGTAAGGTATAAACGCGGTCAACATCACCGGTTAGCACAGGGTTTTTAACGGTAGTGCTGCTTAACCCGGTGGCCGGCGTCCATAAATACTGTACATTTTCATCACTAACCGAAGGGGTTAAAGTAATTGTCTTGTCGCGCAGAACGTATCTTGTACCACCGGCATTTACAGTTGGCGGCGGGATAAACTTAAGAGTCATCCGATCTGTTGGGGTAAAGCACTCGTTTATAGATGTAGCGGTTAATGACAATATAACAGAGCCCGCTTGTATATCTGCTGTACTGGGTTTATAAAGCGCGTCGGGCACTGTGGCAGACGGGCTAAAGGTACCGGTACCGGATGTTTTCCAGATAACATCTCCGGTAACCCCGGGCCTAATTTGACCTTCTAATTTAACGAGGGCATCCTGTAAACAAACTTCACGATCGGCACCCGCACTAGTAGCCGATACGGGCCCGAAATTTATTGTTACATCATCAGTTGAAATAGTACAATTATCTTTGCTGGTTGAGGTTAACGTTAGCGTAACAAAACCCGCGGCCCTGTCCCCTGCCGATGGAATATACTGAGGCTGGTTTGCATTGTCGTTCAACGGTGATGGCGAAAAAGTCCCGCTTGCGGTTCCTTTGAGCGACCAAATACCTGTAGTAGTACCGCCCGTTACACTCCCGGCAAGCTGAATACCGGGTGAGCTCACACATTTTTTCATATCCGGACCCGCTTTGGCAACGGGGAGTTCGTTTACTTTAACATCCACAGAACCGGCAGGGCTGGTACAGTCATTAATGGTAACATATAAATTATATGTTCCGGAGTTGGCTGTGGTAAGGTTAGTAATGTTAGGATTTTGGTCAGTGGATGTATATCCGTTTGGCCCGGTCCATGTGTAGCTTGCCCTGGATACTGTCGGCGTACGAAGCTGTATAGTGCTATTCACACATACAGGAGAATTGCTGTTGGCTACAGGTATGGCCGGTTGCGGATTTACGGTAACTACGTAATTAAACGGAGAACCTGCGCAATCAAAGGCAAGGGGTGTTATAACGTAAGTAACCTTTACCGGCGTAGTTCCGGTGTTAATTAAGCTTTCATCAATAACATTATTTGTCTGGTTGTCTACAGGGGAGTTGCTGATGTTTGTAACCGCATCGCGTTTCCAGCTAAATGTGGCCGGGGGTATGTTTGACTTAATGGCATAATTTTGAGGTATTCCGCTGCAGGTTGTCCCGGTACTATCACTGATAATGTCTGCATCCGGCTTTACGGTCATCACCAGGTTAAACGGCGGGGCAACGCAATTAGCTGTTTTATAGTTAAACATATACGTAACATCAATTGGGGCGGTAGTGACATTATGTAAAACTTCTTTGATAATTGGAGCAGTTTGCCCTGTTACCGCGGCATTGCTTATACCAGCTACAGCGGCCCTGCTCCAGGAAGTACTCGCATCGGCGCCTGCAGGCTCAAGGTTAATAGTGAAATTGTGCGGAGTGTCGTTACAGGTTGAAGCTGTTGGATTATTGGTACCCAAAGGCAATGGATTAACGGTAACCTGGTAAGTAAAAGGAAGTCCGGGGCAACCATTGGCTGTCGGAGTAATCATATATTTTACAATTACCGGCGTGCTAACTGTGTTCGTTAAAGTTTCGTTTAAAAGCCCTGGGGTTACACCGGTTGCAGCTGCATTACTGATACCGGGTACAAGCGCCCGGCTCCATGAAAAAGTTGATGCGGGTAAAGCTATAATGTTATAGTTAAACGCTGCGCCGCTGCAAATAATATCGCTTGCCGAACTTGTAATATGAGGCGCCGGAGTTACTACTGCGTCAACAGGTAAGCGCTCGCTGGTGCAACCGTTAACTGTTGTTTGCACATAATAGGTTTTAGTGGCTGTTAATATTGGGGTTGTATAAACAGCATTGCTTGATAAGGGGCTGCCTCCTGCGGGGACATCAAACCATTTATAAGTACCCGTTGAGCCGCTGGCAGTTAGCACTGCCGGGTTACCCGCGCAAACAGGCAGATTGTTAACCCGTGGTGCTGCCGGGGTTTGTGTAACGGTTACTTTAACAGGTGTGCGGCGGCTGGTTAAACCATTTTTGGTTACCTGTACATAATAAATTGTGTTTGCAGTTACCGGCGGGGTTTTAAATACAGGGCCGGTAAAAAGCAAATTGCCGCCGGCAGGTGCATCAAACCAGTTGTAAGTACCCCCCGGTGCCGTTGCCTGCAACCTAGTCATACTGCCTTTACAAACCGCTTCATCGGCCACCGTTGGCGCTGCCGGTACAGTGTTAATATGGATGGTAACGGTAGCCGATAATTGCCCGCAAGAGCCCGGCGGGTTGTCGGATGTCAGGGTAAGCGTTACCGTGTTTCCTCCGCCAGCGGGTGGTGTATAGATAGCATTGGGATCGCTGACGTTGGAAAAGCCTCCGGGACCCGACCATTTTCCTGTTCCGCTACTGATATTACCATCTAATCCAACCGTACTGCCTACAGAAACAGTTTTATCGGGACCAGCGTTGACAGTAACCTGGGGATCAATAGTGATCTGCTGTTCAAAATTGACTTCCGGGCAGCCACTATCTGTACCGATCGTGTTCTTTATAGTATATGACCCAGGCGCACTTGCGTCGAGATCTATCTCTCCGGTAGCTTTATTCCTGAAAATCAGATCTGGCGACGAGGCGGTGAAAACACCCGCACTGGCACCAACACCAAAAACAGGTAATGGATTTGTACTCCCCTGGCAATATGATGATTTGGCATAAGTAAACAGCGCGTTGGGTGTGGATGTGATGGTTATATCAACGTTGCCGGCCCCCGGGCAGGTACCGCCATAAGTAAAAGTAACCATATATTTTCCGGGTGCGCTTCCGGCAATATTGATCTCGCCGGTGGTATTGCTTACAAATACCAGTCCCACAGGAGCAGCGTTGAATGTTCCTCCTGATGGATTATTGATGATGGGCCTGGGATTGGCATTTGCTGTACAGAATGTACCTGAGGCATACGAAAACTGTAAATTGAGCACATCTGTCATAGATACCGTTACCGGTACGCGCCCGCTTACGCATGTTCCGTTTACAGCCTGTACATAATAAGTGGTGGCTCTAAACAACAATGGGGTGTCGAATGTATTACCAGATGCCAGCGGTGTTCCTCCCGAAGCGGCATACCACTCAGCAGTCCCCCCCGCTATATTGACCGTTAAATGAGCCGATGAGCCCGGGCAAACAGCCTGGTTGTTAATAGCAGGTGCCGAGGGGATTGGGGTTACCGTTACCGGAACCGCTATGCGTTCGCTTGTGCAATCATTAGCAATACTTTGTACATAATAAGTTTGAGCTGTTGTTAATTCGGGCGTAACATAAACAGGGCCTGTAACCAATAAATTACCACCGGTAGCGGCGTCATACCACTCATAATCATCGGGCGAACCGGAAGCTGTAAGCGTTACCTGACTCCCTGAACATACACGGTTTGCCGGAACAGTTGGTACCGGCACAGGCGCAAGCACAGTTACCTGTACGGCTGTGCGCCCGCTTACACAACCCGATTCTGTTGTTTGAACATAATAAGTGGCGTTGGCAGTTAATACCGGCGTCATGTAAACGGCATCTGATGATAACAAAGTGCCACCTACAGGCAAGTCGTACCATTGAAACGTTCCGCCACCCGATGAGGAAGCAGTTAACGTTGCCACAGATCCTGAGCATATAATAGGTTCACCGGCGGAAGGAGGCACCGGCGGTGGATTTATAACGACCTGAATTGGTGTACGGTCGCTGCTGCAAGCGTCGTTCATGTGCTGAACATAATAACGAGTTGAGCTCGTGAGCACAGGTGTCTGATAGGTAACATCTCCCGACAGCAAATTACCACCCGTGGCCTGATCATACCAGGCGTAGGTGCCGGCAGGTGCCGCGTCTGCGGTTAACGTTGCCTGCTTCCGCTGCAAATACCAACGGTTTGGATTAACGGCGGCGTTGGCGGCGGCGTTATTGTTACGGTTACCGGGGTACGGCTACTCTGGCAACCATTTATAGTTGTTTGTACATAATAGGTGGTTGTAGCGGTAAGCGGAGGCGTAGTATAATCAGGACTTGAAATTAAAGAGGCGCCTCCCGTTGGCGCATCAAACCAATCAAATACACCATCCGGAGCATCAGCGTGCAAACTTACTACCGATCCGGTACAAACTGTAAGATTACTGGCAGTAGGGGGCTGTGGCGCTGGGGTTACCTTGGCGGTCACCGGTGTGGGCGCACTGGCACATCCGTTTATAATGGCCACCACATAGTAAATTTTAGTGTTGAATAGTACCGGTGTTACAAATATTGGCCCGGAACCAACCTGGTTCCCCCCTGCCGCTGCATCGTACCACGTGTAATTATCTCCGCCGCTGGCTGATAGCGTGGCTACATTATTCTGGCATATTGTTGCATTAACCGTAATTGGCTTCCCCGTAACATTAACAATAACTGCAGCCCTTGGACTGGTACAGCCCGAAACTGTTGTTTCAACATAATAAGTTGTACGCTGCGTAATTGGGGGCGTGTTATAGGTATTGCCGCTTGCCAGAAAATTGCCTCCGGTTGCTGCATCGTACCACTGATAATCGCCTCCCGGAGCTGTTGCGGTAAGTGTTGCAGAAGTATTGGGGCATACGGTTTGGTTGGAAGCCCTGGGGGTATTAGGTGTAATTATTGACGAAATGCTTATGCTTTTTTTAACCGGCTGGCATCCGGATGTTTTATCACTCAGGGTTACGGTATAAGTGCCCTCCTTATTTACACTTATTGATGATGTGTTTTCACCCGTATTCCAGATGTAAGTGTAAGGCGCCGTACCTCCTGAAGCATTTGCAGTTAAAACAACACTGGTTCCGGAACATATAGTAGTACCTGTTGACGAAACGCTTACACTTAGCGTACAATTCTGACCATATCCCGTTAACGGTAATAGTATAAATAAATATATGAGTATTTTTTTAGGCATAGCCCATAAGTCAAACCAAACTTATCTTACACAACTGTAGTTTTGAACTTTTATCGATGTTTACTGCATCTTTTTTGCAAGAGGATAGAGACATTAATGATGCAGTACATAGGATGGCAACAAGGACACTTCTCAATAATTGCATAACAAGGAGGTTGAGTAATATTTTAATATACAACCTAAGCTACCGGTATTTAAACTATTAAGTAATAGCTTTTTACGATTGTAAAGAATATGAGAAAAAGTTGTAATAACTGTAAACGGATATGTGATACCAGGTGTAGCCAGAGGCTAAATACATATCACGTTCAAGCATCCAGGAGTACATGATTTTCTTTGTTGAGTTTGAATATGGCGCGACAAACTCCAAAGAACACAATAATCATCAGCGATATGCCTGCAGCAATGATAATAAACATCCCCCTTGTAGGCGCCCCCTCTGTGGCCAATTGAATAAAAGCTAAAATAAATATGACAAAAAAGCATATAGTATAGATCGAGGCGATTTTAGTACTTTCCCCAAAAGACATCTTGTTTGTTTTAACAATAATTATTGGGCTGTGACACGCTAGTTCCCGAACCAATTGTCGATCCTCTTTTGCGGCTTCATTGGTTTTTGACTTATAGTTATAAGCGAGTAGTTAGCTACGTACCAAAAGATCACTTCGTAGTAAAACTGAACCGCTCTTTGTTACCCGCGTAGAAGGCATTTTAAATGGCGAGCATGTGAACTGGCCGTCCGCTAAGAAACAACCGGGTCAAAACAATAAACTTTAAAACCAGCGAAGGCGATCAGCGGCAGGGTATTGAACTGAGTAAGCTGGCGGCGGTCCGGGAAGATACAGCAAGCAGTGTAACACCATCAAGACCCGAAGAAGGGCTTAATTAACGCACAAGCGCAACAGGGACTACGGTCAGGATTTTGAAACCTAAAATATAGTGGTTCTGGTACTAATGAACAATGCCTGGCTACTCCGGGCATAGCGCAGCAAATAGTCCTCTGGTCAAGCGCAAAGCGATAGTCACTCCCGATAAATTATTAGCTGTTGCTTTTGGTATTCAATTCTGCCAAAATGGTGCCTTTCACGGCCGCAGATCTATCAGCACAAACGCTGTACGTTTACTGCGGCATGCCTCAGAGGGCATTAAAAAGAATTTAAGCTGGTTGCCGCTGTGCGGCGCAATGGCCAGGAGCATTTTTCATGATTGATCGGAAAAGCAACCCCGAAGGCTGCTGAACTCACGCGCTAGACAGGTTTATGCGCTGCATTGTCCAGCGTGGTCAGCGCAGTGCGGATAACATCTTCAAAAAAAGCTTTTTCAGTCGTGGATTTGACCGAGACTTGCAAACCCTTAACCGTATTTCCCAGGAAACGGGCCAGCGCCTTTGGGTCTTTATATTGATCCAGTTCACCGCTCTCCAGCCCCTGCCGGATGACTTTCAAAAAAGCGTCTTCTAGTTGCCGCTCGTTCTGGCAGATCAGGCCGCTGACCTCTATATCATGCGTACCCAATTCGATACCGGCATTGACCATAAAGCAGCCTTTCCGCTGCTTATCACCGAGCAGCTCGCTAACGACCAATTCCAGTAAGCCCCGGATCGCCGCTTTAGCCGAAGGCGCTTCGCGGATGAGCGTACACATCTGGCTGCCATAGCCTTGCTGATAGGCTTTCAGCGCCTTCAGGTAAAGCTGGTGCTTATCCCCAAAAGTATCATAAAGACTGGAACGACTGATACCCAAGCCGTCCACGAGGTCCTGCATGGACGTACCATTATAGCCCCTGTCCCAAAAAAGACAGACGGCCTTTTTGAGTACCTCGTTCTCATCAAAATCTTTGTTTCTCCCCATAAACAGCAAAAGCCCGCTTTTGGCGGGCAATTTACGGATTTTTAAGTAACAATTAACGCATTCCGCCGCTGGCGATCAATGTCTCGCCGGTCAGCCAGCCGGAATCATCAGAAGCTAAGAACACCGCGATCGGCGCAATATCTTCCGGTACACCGATACGGCCCAGCGGTACCTGCTGTTCAAGCTGCTTCTGGAAATCGCTGCCGATGAAACCTGCCGTATGCGTGCCCTCGGTTTCCACCATGCCCGGGTTAATGGCGTTCACACGAATCTTTTTGGCGCCCAATTCTTTCGAAAGCACCTGCGTGATCGAATCCACCGCGCCTTTGCTGGCGGTATAGACAGCGCTTTCGGGCGGCGTGATACGGGTTACGGTCGAGCTGATATTAATGATGCTGCCGCCGCGCTCGCCGAAACTCTTTACCGCGCCCTGGGTCACCAGTAAAAGGCCCAGTACATTGGTATTGAAATGACGGTGGAAATGCTCCTCGGTAATGGCGCCGATCGCGGCGAACTCGTAAACGCCGGCATTATTGACCAGCACATCCACCTCTCCGAAAGCCGCTTTAGTTTCGGCGAATAAACGGTCTACGTCCGCCGCTTTGGACACATCTCCCTGCACGGCAACCGCTTTGCCACCCGCGGCAACAATATCTGCCACAACTTTTTCAGCGCCAGCTTTGGCGGACGCATAATTGACCACTACCGCAGCACCCTCAGCGGCCAGACTTTTGGCAATACCCGCGCCTATTCCTTTGGAAGCGCCGGTCACTACTGCTACTTTATTAGCTAATTTTTTCATATTCTCGTTATTTGTTTTTATTTTTAGGAATGAATGTTCCAAATATAAAACCAATACGGAATAATCGTTCCGAAATAAAATAAGATTAAAATGTGATGACAAATCGGACCAATTCTCCAGGTATATATTCGGGATTAGGTCGAACTGCGGCAGGCTACCCGGCTTGTGTAGAGCACACATAATAAATAGTTGTTCCCGCTCCTTCTTGCCAAACATATCTTTAACAAAATACCAACGACACGTGATACCAAACAACTTTATCCCCTGCTGCATTCCATTGGCGGTGTGTCATATCCTAACATTGGGTGAATCGTCGCGTTTAAATCATTAACCTTTTCCTAGGTTAAGTGCGGAAAACCCGAAAAAAATAGCTTCGAATTAGTTTAAACAATACGGGGGCTTTCCGAAAAAATCGATTTGAATTTACTGTTAATTTAAAGGAAATGGGTAAGGGTTGAGTTGTGGAATATTGCAGCAAACGGTGCTTTTATACAACAAGTTTGGTTAGAGTAAACTTAGCCGCTGAGCTCATGCTACCGAGAACTCTTTTCTCAGAAGATTAAAAAGGGAAATACAGGAAAAGCAATCAGCCCAGCCGGAACTGAAATATCTAAAATCACAGATCTTGCAATGAGGAGGCTATAAGCCAACCAACAATATAAGTCTTATATTGCCAACCTACCTCCCTATCCACTCCGGGAATACAATTATTCGCATGTGTTCGTAGTGCCTGAAGCCTGCTATACCGCACCCGTATAATCCGTAACTTTTTTTCAAATCTCCTGTAAACAAGCTTAACTTAGTTATAAGCCATGCCGGGCTATGATCCTGGTGATATTCTGAATGAAAATGCTTAGCTTGCTGTTGAAATTATAAACCTGCTTTTGTTTGACCTGCCCGGGCGCAAAAGCAAAACATCTATATAACACCTAATTTATCGCATGTATAAAGTTTATCCTGGCTTTTTATGCCTTGTTTTTTTATTGGGATGCAGTTTAACCCCGTCAAAAGCGCAGGTGGCCGTGCCGGTAACTGATACCGCAAAACAGCATGTATTCAGGTATGGTGAGTTACAATATTATATTGAACCCGGTAATCAGTTAACCATCAGCCAAATAAGGAACCCGGCTTTTAGCGCCAGGTTCCAGCCAAACCCCGAGCCCACGCCTCAATTAAAGGATATTAAAGCGACCTACTGGTACCGCATCACACTTAACCAGTCCATCGCCACAAAAAACAATTGGATACTGGAGTTTTTTGACCAGACTATCGATAGCATAACGGTTTATTCGCCGGTTGCCAATAACAAGTATGCCGTTACGCAACTGGGCAGCAACCGCCCCTTCTCTGAGCGTTTATACAGCCATAAGAACTTCAGCCTGAACCTTAGCAACAACGCCGGCAAACAGGATGTGTACTACTTTCGCCTGCGCTCCAACCAATCGGGCAATGTTATCATCGTGTTGCGGTCAGTAAACTGGTTTATCAGCTATGCACTTAATGAGTATTTTTTCTTCGGAATATTCTATGGCATGATACTCGTTTTTGGCCTGTACAATTTTATTATGCTTATTGCCATGCGGCAAAGGCAGTACCTGTATTATATTGTTTATAACCTTAGCATTGGCCTGTACGAAATGTGTACCGATGGTATCGCCTACCAATACCTGTGGCAAATGGCACCCGCCTGGAACCATTATGCCTATGGCATCGCGCTTTTTCTGGCCAGTATATTCGCCACGCTTTTCGCGCAAAGCCTGCTAAATTTAAAAGAGAACGCCCCGCGCTTTAATAAACTGGTAAGCAGTATCATTATAGGCCGCTGCGTGTTTTTCCTGGCTTGCCTGCTGATCAACAGAGCCTGGTTTGCATATAAAATCGTAGAGTTTATTCCCTTGTCTGTCTCGTATGTGGCTGGTTGTTATGTATTATATAAAGGTTACAGGCCGGCACGCTTCTTTGTTATAGGCTACAGCTTTCTGTTTTTCGGCTTTGTTATTAAAACGCTCATTGCTTTAAACTTGTGGTGGCTGCCGGTTACTGCAATTAACTTTTACAGCCTTAGTTTTTGCTTTATTATGGAGATGCTGTTCATCACATTTGCCATTGGCGACCGCCTGCGCTTGCTTAAGCGGGAAAAAGACCAGGCACAGGAGCGTATAATAAAGCAGTTGCAAAAAAATGAGGAATTGAAGGATCTGCTCAACAAAAACCTGGAAGAACAGGCTGCAGTGCGGACGTGCGAGATCCTGGAGCAGTCTTCAGTAATTGCCGTACAGAACGCCGAACTTACCGAAGTAAATAAGCTGCTGCAGCAGCAAGCCGAAGAGATCTCGCGGATGAATGTTTTATTGGAAAAGGATAACATACTATTGCACAGCGATATTGAAAAGATAACCCATGCCCGGGTAATGCTGGCCGATGTTAATTTTGAGGAGTTTAGCAGGATCTATCCCGATAAAGAAGCCTGTTTTAAATTCCTGGCAGAGATCAAATGGAAAAATGGATATGCATGTAAAAAATGCATTAACGATCATTACGGTAACGGGCACATGCTTTACAGCCGCCGCTGTTCTAAGTGCGGCTACGAGGAATCTGTTATTGCTTACACCATTTTGCAAAATACCCGGATACCAATAAACAAAGCCTTTTATATGATTTTCCTTATATACTCCGCAAAAGGCCAAATATCATCTCATAAGTTATCCGAAATATTATCTATCCGGCAAAGCACCTGCTGGGCCTATAGCACCCGTATTAAAAAGGCAATGAAAAGCATGAAAAAAGATTTGCGCAATTCCGGAAGCAACGGTTGGAGCAAGCTCGTTATGGACATTTCGACAGCAGAATAGCTGTTTTGTATAGGTATTTGATAATGTATGGCCTTTTATTTTTTATCACTGTCTCGTTACTTCTTTTCATAAATTAAGAAGTTACAAGCACTTCATTCATATAATAGTTAAAGTTGGTGTAATATTTACACCTTTTATCTCTATTTCGCTAAAGTTAATTTGTGAAGAAAGCGTATCAGCAGTTTTTTTTATTTTTTTTCAATTGTGGTTTAAACCCTCTAAAGCCACATCTTCATCAAAACGCCCTGTGATGCAAGCGTATCAAATTATATTTAATTAACTAATTATCAGTTATTTATAAAACTTTACACTTGTTTGTAACGTAAAAATTACTTTAAATTTGCGTTAACCAATTATAACGGCATCTGCTATTTTCCTGAAAAACAAAAGCTAAGGGTTCCACCTTTCGGATTACTTATGCTCCGCTTTTAAACAACAGTTAATAGCTATGTGCCTGCCAAGACCAAAACCTGCAAACCAATCACTTAAACCAATTAACTATTATGAAAATTAATTACAGTCTAAAATTGCTGGCGACCGGGCTCATCGCTTTTGTGCTGCTTACTTATGCATGTAAAAAAGACGTACGACCACCGGCGTCAGATCCTTCAGGCGCAACAGGTACTGCTGCCCGCGCGGCAACCGGGCCGGTAAGTGTATTTTTAACCAAAGGGGATAAAAGTTCATTATTAGCCCAAAGCTCGGTGAACTTTGCTCCTGATGCAGGTACAAACGCAAATACCATTACGGTTGACGAAGGGGTAACTTACCAGGGGATTGACGGTTTTGGGTTTACCCTTACCGGCGGCAGCGCCAGCTTGCTGAACGGCTTAGGCGGCAATAAATCAGCAGTACTAAATGAATTATTTGGCACCGGGAGCGGGCAAATCGGGATCAGCTACCTGCGTATCAGTATAGGCGCGTCTGATCTTAGCTCATCCGATTTTACCTACAACCAAACCGCAGGCGATGTAAATATGAATAACTTTAGCCTCTCGCAGGAGAATACCGATTTCCTGCCGATACTGAAAGCTATACTTGCCATTAACCCCAATATCAAAATACTGGCTACCCCGTGGACAGCCCCTACCTGGATGAAGGTTAATACTACCGGCAACAATGGTTATACAGGCGGAAGCTTAAACACCGCTTATTACGATGCCTACGCCCGCTATTTTGTAAAATATATACAGGCCATGAAGGCGCAGGGTATTACCATTGATGCCATCACACCGCAAAATGAACCGCTTAACCCGTACAATAACCCAAGTATGGTAATGCAGGCAAACGAGCAGGTAAATTTTATCAATAATAACCTTGGGCCGCAATTACAAAATGCCGGGTTAAGCACCAAGATCATTGCTTACGATTATAATACCGATGTACCAAGCTACGCCACCACCGTGGTTGGCAATGCCGGCCAATATGTAGATGGCTCTGCCTTTCACTTATATGCAGGTAACATCGGTACCCTTACAGATGTGCATAATGCCTACCCTAACAAAAACGTGTACTTCACCGAGCAATGGGTGGGTGCGCCAGGCAACTTTGCCGGCGATCTCGGCTGGCATATCAATACCCTCATCATCGGCGCAACCCGTAACTGGAGCCGTAACGTTTTGGAGTGGAACCTGGCCGCTGATCCGAACAACAACCCGCATACCAACGGCGGCTGCAGCACCTGTTTAGGTGGCATCACAGTAAGTGGCACATCTATTACCCGTAATGTTGGTTACTACATAGTGGCACATGCTTCAAAATTTGTAAGGCCGGGTGCGGTTCGTATCAGCTCTAACATCGCGGGTAGCATCCAAAACGTCGCCTTTAAAAACAGCGATGGTTCAAAAGTGCTTATCGCATCAAACAGTGGCAGCAGTGATGTAAACTTTAAGGTAAAATGGGGTAACGAATCGTTCACCTACAGCCTTGTGGCCGGTGCCGTGGCAACCTTTAAATGGACTGGCACACCGGGAAGTGGCGGCGGTACGGGTGCACCAATCGGTTCAACCATCACCCTGAAAGGCTTTAATAACCAGTACGTAAACAGCCGGAACGGTACGCAAGCCATGACCTGTAACAGCGCCGTAGCTTCTACCTGGGAGCAATTTACAGTGGTTGACGCCGGCGCAGGTAAAATTGCACTCCGCGCCATGAACAAGTATGTTTCATCAGAAAACGGCACACAAGCCATCACCTGCAACCGCGCCACCATTGGCGACTGGGAGAAATTTGACTGGGTGCCTGCTACAGATGGTAAGGTTACCATAAGAGGCAACAACGGTAAATATATCTCAAGCGAAAACGGCACACAAGCCATGACCTGCACCCGTGCAACGGCTTCCGGCTGGGAAGCATTCGGCATAAATCAATAAACCAAACACTAAACTTTATATGAAAAAGCAATTATTCAACCTGTTAAAAGGCACCGGCATCACGCTGGTAGCGGGAATCGTCATCATTTCCTGTAAAAAGGATATTAATCGATCCGGAGGTGTTAATGCCGATGCTAAAACTTCAACAACCACGCCAAGGGCATTAACGCTTGTCTGGTCTGATGAGTTCAATGGAAGCAGCGTAGACGGCAGCAAATGGAACATTGATAACGGTAACCCTAATGTAAATAATGAGAAAGAGTACTACTCGCCGGGCAACGTAGCGGTAACCGGGGGCAACCTGGTCATCACGGCTAAGAACCAAAGTATGGGAGGGCAGCCGTACACTTCGGGCAAGATCACTACTGCAGGTAAGTTCACCGTAAAATATGGCCGTATCGAAGCCCGCATCAAACTGCCTGCATTCCAGGGAAGCTGGCCGGCGTTCTGGATGCTGGGCAGCAACATAGGCCAGGTAAACTGGCCACAATGTGGAGAAATTGATATTATGGAGCAAACCAATACCAGCAACACCACACTGGGCACCATGCACTGGAACAATAACGGCCACGTTTATTATGGCGGGAACACGCAGGTTAACAACGTTACCGATTACCATATATATGCAGTTGAATGGGATGCTAACAGCATCAAATGGTTTGTTGACGGCACGCTGTTCCACACCGGTAATATCCAAAACAACATTAACAGTACCGAGGAGTTCCAGTTGCCGTTCTTCCTGATACTAAACCTTGCCGTGGGCGGCGACCTGCCGGGCAATACTATTAACAATGGCGCTTTACCGGCCAATATGCTGGTAGATTATGTGCGTGTTTATAATATAACCGGAGGCACGGGCACTACCGCGCCAATTGGCCAAACGGTTACCCTAAAAGGGTTTAACAGTAAATATGTAAACGGCCAGAACGGTACACAGGCCATGACCTGCAACAGCACCACAGCTTCTACCTGGGAGCAATTTACAGTGGTTGACGCCGGCAACGGTAAAGTTGCTTTGCGCAGCATGAATAAGTATGTTTCATCAGAGAACGGCACACAAGCCATCACCTGTAACCGTGCCACCATTGGTGACTGGGAGAAGTTTGATTGGGTGCCTACCGGAGATGGTAAAATAACCTTCAGGGGGAATAACGGTAAGTTCATTTCCAGCGAGAACGGCACCCAGGCCATGACCTGTACAAGGGCCACCGCATCGGGATGGGAAGCATTTGGTATTAACCAATAATAAATTCATAAGTTTAAGCCTGCCTTATAAAAAAAGGCAGGCTTTTTATTTACCTGATGAAAAGACTTTTATTTATCATATTGCTTACAGTTGCCGGTACCAGTGCCCTTTACGGGCAAACCGGATCTCAAAAACTATCGCTAACTGTCACTACGGGCTATGCGCAGCAGGACCTCAAATGGTCTATAGCGGGTAACCTAGCGGGTGAAAGCCCTAATATTTATTCGGAGCTGCAATGGAAAAAAACTGGCGGGCAACCGGTTGCTGCCGCTTTAGAGTGGAATGTTTGGGACAAGCTATCGTTAATGGCCGATTACTCCCACACCTTTATCAGCACCGGTACGGTTACGGATAACGATTACAATGGCGATAACCGCACCAATAGGACATACAACGAGCTATTTAATGCCGATAAAGGCCACCTGAGGGATTGGTCAATCGGGACAGGGTATAAACTAATTGATAAAAACAGGTTTTACTTAAACGCTTACGCGGGATATGGCGTTAGCACCCAGTCGCTTTATATCTTAGATCGCACCGGCAATTTTCCTGATTTAAACAGCACATACAAGGCCAACTGGAAAGGCCCTTTTGTTAAAACTGCTGCGGGGTTTGGCATCAATAATAAGCTTAAGTTATCAGCGGCATTAACTTATAACCAGGTAAACTATAACGCCGCCGCGGATTGGAACCTGATCCAAAATTTTCAGCACCCGGTTAGTTACAGGCATATCGCCAAAGGTTTCGGCATTAACTGGGATCTCCGTTTGAAATACACACTTTATAAACACCTGGCCGTACAGGCTGACGGCTGTTATTACTTATGGCAAACCGGCAAAGGCATGGATGAACTGTTTTTAAGTAATGGAGAAACCAATGAAACACAGCTGAATAAGGTTGACCGTACCGGCTACTCTTTTACGGCGGGTATGACATTTACCTTCTAAACCGCCCAATACCAACAATAGTTTATCGTGCACCGTGAATAAATTTGGTATGCTTCCTATTGCTTTGGTCAGGTTATAAATAATACCTGATTAGCCGGTCGTTCCCGGGTTGGAACGGGAATTGTTTTCATCGTTATATGTATCAAGTTTTTTATGAGTTAATTTATTTCCCGTGCCTGATATTGAATAATTACTTTATTATTTGGTGTTGTTTTGAGCAAGGATCGCTTTATGACAAAATTTGCTGATCAGGTATAAAGAAGGATTCGGGTTAATCACGTCCTTTAAGAGGAACAACCTGAGGAAACTCATGTAAAATTGATGCCGTTTACAGTGGTAAGCGCGCCTGGTGTGGTGATAAACATAGTGCTGGGAACAAAGAACATTACGGCTGCGATTGCTCCACCTATGATACCTGCCTGTGGTTTAAACATTCCGGTGATGATGAGCACCGCAGCTGTGACTTCCGTTAGCCCGGTCAGGTCAGAACCATGATGAGACCAAATAATTAAAGTGACAGCTGATCAGCGGACTGTTATCAACCAGAGACACGATACCATCCGCACCCGGAACAGTGATTTTATAGGAACCGGCCCATAACAGCATAACAATCATACCGATACTGATTATCCAGAAGGGAAGATTCTGTTTAGTTACCCAAGAGGAAACTTTAATGATCACGTTTTGGCCTGTATGGCGACTCACTTGATTTGCGGCGCTGATTTCTGAATTCGGCCATGCTCCGAGTTTAAAGAAGAATCATTTTATTCAGGTGAATTAAAGACCGTCATCGGGTCAAAACCGAGGTTCGCGACCAGGGCCGTATGATCGATTACCCGTCGCGGTAATAAAGACCGCTGTTCCGTAGGCAGGTTTGGCATCCAATAACATACAGAAATCAATTCTCCGCTGTACAACCGATACTGTATTATCTTATAATAATGTGTGGGTACCGTAATTGTCAGCTTGTTGTCGGTATAGGTTTTCTGACTCCCGAATGTACCGCACCAAACCTTCACACTGTCCGTAACCGCCGGAATATTAAACCCGGTCAATTTTCTGCATAACTCTTCGGTCGCTATTTCGGTGCCTATATTCTGTCCCTGGTATTCCATGCCGGCATTGAATGTGTAAGTATCCGAAAGGATCGCGGCATCAGCGCACCAGGCCAGCAAGATCCATGCCTGACAATGCCCTTTGGCAATCATGTCGGCTGACTGCGTATTGGCATGCCGATAGCTGTCTGTTTCATCCGGTTGGCCATAGGCGGGATGCCAGCTCGCGTATTGGCCCGTACGGGGGATATCAGCTGATTCCTGCAACAGCCGGTGGGCTTTGGTATACACATAAAAGGTGACAATGGGCATATGTTTGACCGTATCCGCGATAGATCTGTAATAGGGATTGACCCAAACCTTGCAAGAAGGGCAGAAATCCGTTTTTTGGGTGGGATAGCTTTTATAAAGCGCTTTGACATAGGCCCCGTCAATGGTTTGCGAATGAACGGAGAACGACACCGCTACTAGCAGCAGTAGTATTAAAAGTTTTGCTTTTGTCATGTTGGTAGGTTTGTCAATTTCTTTGAAATGTATTTAGGATCGCAAACGCCTTGTTGAGTTTCCTGTAGCATAGCACCTCGTCGGCCTTTGCTTATGTAGTTTGAAGTGTATTAGGTTGTTAAGCGTTTATTAACCGCTTTCCGGATTTGCGGGGCAGCGTAAACAATAATCGGTGCGGCAAAATAAGGCAAAATCAAATATAAACAGCCAATAAAAGCAACAAATACGGTGATAGCAGGGCTGCCTGGTTTATTGTGGGTGGAAAGCAGGATAGAAAGGATTGGTTTAGTGTCTGTTTAATCCGTTTTCAGCCTTACGGGATCAATCAAAATATCTTTCCTCTTTTTCGTACACCTTTAGAATAGTCCTAATTTGGCCTGACTACGTTTATCAACAAGTTAACCAATTAGGCTTAGGCACTAGCTTTTTACCTCATGATATTTCGTCAATTTGTGTAGCAGAAATATAATAAAGACGGTGTCCAACTGCAGAGTGCTACATCTAATACAATGAACGTTAACAGCAATTTAATTCCAGGATATATATATATATCTAAACCAGTTGCATGATAAAGTAACTGTTAAAAATTAACTAGCTTGATGGGCGTAGCCCTCTGTACAATGCACCGTCACCACCAATAACAAATATTTCTAATTGACCTGCAGAATTGACCTCTAATTCTACGCCGGGTTGAATGGCAACTCCACCCAAAGATGTCCAGTTCACCCAAAAGTCAGATTTAAAAGGGTCGACCTGCCATCTGCTGTATATTTGCCCGTCGCCACCAACAACCGCAAGCTCTAACCTGCCACTATCCGTACGGCCCACTCCGCAGGGCCAGTTCAGGTCATGACCATAAAGGTCAACAACTGCTCCCCAGCCACCATTAGGGTCCACTTGGGATAAATAAGAAATTGACTTATTCTGAGTCATTAGAAAAGCAAACAACCGCCCGTCTCCGGCAAGGGCAACTTTTACATCATTCGCCTTCACCAAATCGGGGCTGATTAAGTTCACCCAATTCCCCCACCCGTTCGACCCGTTGGGTGCGGTTTGCCAACGATGATAAAGAAAACCGTCACCTCCTATGACAAAGGCTTCCAACCTTCCGTCAGCATTCGCGGCTAATGAAACGGGGCCGTTAAGATCATGACCGCCTAACGGAGCCCACTCACTCCACTGTCCTCCTGGGGTTAGCTGCCAGCAGTCGTAAAGTATACCGTCACCAAATACAGCAACCAGTTCAATTCTGCCATCTGTATTGCGCGAAACTGAATATCCTTTTACATTGTTGCCGCCTATGAAGAACCAGTCGCCCCAGTCGCCGTTTGGATTTTTTTGCATAATGGAGTAAATATTTCCATCTTGGCCGGCAACGAAAACCTGTAAAGCGCCGTCTGCGTTAGCCGCTGTAATAACTGGCCCGCGCAGATCGTGTCCTGCGAGTGTGGCCCAGTCGCTCCAGTTTCCGCCGGGTGCACTCTCCCAAATATGGTACAGCGCTTTGTCTCCACCGAGCACAAATACTTCCAGCCGTCCATCCTGGTTACGTATAGCTGAAGGTCCGGGACTTAGGTCATGGCCTCCAAGTGATTGAAATGTAATATCCGAACCATGTGGCCCTGTGGCATTGCTTTTCAGAAATTGCGTTCTTAAGTATTCCCAATCCCACGAATTCATGCTGATAGTATCTAATGGACGGCCCGGACTCGGGCCGGTTGGAAACATAATATCATATACCGGTTTGGGAAAAGGCTGATTGAGTTCAATATCAAACCCCTGCTCAGCGTCCGGCGCATTAATAGTAAGATCCTTAGAATGAGCGGCCTGACCGCTTGGATCAAAATGAGTGCTTTCAGGGGACTCACACCCAAAGTTGTGACCTGTTTCATGACAGAATGGTTGACCAAGGGACGCATGCCAAACAATCCCCGAATTAGGTAACCACCCTCCATACCGGCCATGGGTTATGGCCCCTGACCCTTCACCTTCGTCAGGGAAACGGTACACCAACGCACTGTCTAAAGAATCGGTCCCGGGAGCGACATTATTAAAAGGATCCCAGGCTGGGCCCAGGTTACTGTCTTGCTGCGGCGGGCCAACAGGATTATTGTCAAAGTTAAATCTTAGCCCGGCCGTCTGATCGCCGTTGAGTTTACTGATGCCGTCACGGATTGGATAAAGGGAGGCTAATCGTCTCATTGCATCGTTAGCTGCCTCCACTTCGCCCGCTTTGGCATCTGGTCCTGTGTTGGACCAAATACGGCTTACCATCATCCGAAGATCCTTAGTCGGCAATAATTCAATACCATCAAGAATGCAAACGCCGACGATTTCTCTAACCGCGCTGAACAATTGTGCGTTAATGTAATATAATCCGTAGTACGGTATTTTAAATCCCGGTATTAGCAGTACTATTCCTTCCGCCGGCGAATTTGCGTCGACGATGACAAAATTTCCCGGTGACCAGTTTAAACTCGTTAGTGATCCATCGGGACGCGCAATGCTGGCCTGAATTTCTGTTATTGATGTTGCGGGCCATGGGGCGGCCATATTAATTCGAAAAGCCGTGGTCTTTCCTGCAACCAGGCTATTGCTTTTCAGTCCCTGTAATAGATAACCGGTGTTCATAAGTTCCTCCCCCTTGATACATTCTAAATGGAAGTGTAATTTAAATCCCAATATGTCTTTTAATTACTACTCATAAAGTTTAACCCTTGTTAAGTAACTATCTCTGAATATTTTTAAAGTTAAACCAATAGTTAAATTCATACAATAGCTATAACTGGTTATAATTCGCTTTGGGACGGTATGTAATCTTCGGGCTTTTCAGACGCTAATACTTTAATACTTTAATGCCGAAGGGGATTTGATATGCATGCCGAAAGACGATTGCAAAAATGGATCGGCTTTTAAAATGGTGAATAATTTCGTCGTTCAAAAATTATAAATATATTTGCGATATAATTGATAACTCAAGTATATGTCAACAATAAGTGATTCATTAACGATATTAATCAGCACCATGAAAGTGCAATCAATAATAGCCCGCCGTTTTGACCGGTTAAGCGTGCATGGCCTTGGATTTAGTGATTTTATTATTCTTAATTTATTAGATAACGCTCCTGTAGAAAAAATGAGAAGAATAGATTTAGCTGAAAAAATAGGGCTCACGGCATCCGGTGTAACGCGATTGCTTTTGCCAATGGAAAAAACCGGGTTTGTGACTAGAGAATCAAACCAACGGGATGCACGTGTAAGTTATGTGGTTATTACAGCCGCCGGAAAGAAAATATTTGAAGAGGCCAGGCAAACCGCAGAGCTGATAGCCAAGGAACTTTTACCATCGGTAAAAGCTAAAGATCTAAAAATTTTATCAGAAACACTATTCGCACTCGGTGGAAACGCTTATTAATCTTAGCTCAACATATTTTAATAAGATAGTAAATTTATAATGGAAAAGTCATTAAGAAAGCAAGTAAAAGAAGAAATCAAGGACATCAAACCTATTGTTGGGGTTGTGTTAATAAAAAACATACTTAATAATAAAATATATGTAGAGGGTTCAATCAATGCAAATGCCTTAATAAATAGAATGAAATTTATGTTGAATAGTGGACAATTCGAAAATAAAAAACTTCAGCAAGACTGGAACGACATTGGAGAAACCCATTTTTTGTTTGAAATCAAAAGTGAAATTATAAATGATCAAACTATTGCTTTAAATTATCGCAAAGAAGTGTTAAAACTGAAAGATACAGTACTAAATGAATTTTCACTTTTGGGAGTTTGTAATTATAATAACATAGAAGTGTAACAGAGCCCGCAAATAGAATAGTTTATAGTAAAAATTGTATTCAATGAAAATGGCAAAAATAGGCAGGATAGATTTATGCTATGATATCATAGGGGATCACAATACTGTTACCGTTATTTTAATTTCAGGTCTTGGTACACAAATGATTCGCTGGACTGTACCGTTCTGCGAAATGTTGGCCGAAAAAGGATTCAGAGTGATCCGATTTGACAACAGAGATGCTGGTTGCTCTACCTTTTTATCAAACGTAAGGGTACGTGATTTAAATGACCTAGCCGGATTGCTGCGATCTGGCGAGCACATATCCGTGCCTTATACCTTGTTTGATATGGTTGACGACGTCGTTGGACTTATGAACTTTTTGGGAATAGCAAAAGCCCATTTAATTGGCAGATCAATGGGGGGAATTATTGGGCAATTATTTGCAGCTCAACACCCTGAACGAGTTTTGACATTAACATCAATCATGTCGACTTCGCTGAACCCAAGCCTGCCTCAAGCCCAGGCCGATGTTATGCAAATGATGGTCGCGCCTAAACCGAATCCTGCTGACCAAAAAGCAGCGTATATAAGTCAAAACCTTGCGTTTGCGAGGCGAATTTCCGGAAGTAAATTCTGCTTCAATGAAAAAGACCAAATCGCGATTATTGAAGAGGAAATTATCCGTTCCAACAGTAAGAGTGGTGGATTATGGAGGCAACTACTGGCAATCATTGGAACAGGCTATAAAAAAGAGCTTTTAGAAAAAATAAAAGCTCCAACATTAGTAATTCATGGGTCAGAAGATCCACTTTTTCCTCCAGAATGCGGAAACGATACAGCAAGTACGATTAGTGGGGCCGAGCTTTTTCTGATTGAAGGTATGGGTCATGATATACCTCCGGCGCTATACGCTCCGATAATTGGCGCCATCGATTGTCATGCAGCGAAGAAACGCGTTGCGGTGTAAGTTGCCTTATTCGCCTAGGATAACGGTAAAATGTACGAGGAAAAGTATTTAATGCGAGAAGTAATAAAGCTTTTCTTCTGTGAAATTAGCTGCCAAAACTGTAGATAGTGTCCAAGACTTGTTGCGTGAGAACGCAGAGGAACTTGCTTTTTTATTAGAATGCTGCCGCATAAGAATTTTTATAAGGACCCAATAGAGTAATTTATGATTCATTACCGATATGACCTATTCTCTTCAATCTACCGTAAAGATTATTTCCACTTACATTGTCAATAGCTGGTTCAGCAAATCCATTCCATTTATCCTGGTATTGAATGGGACCTTGTATCCTTCTTTCAATGATTTTTTTTTAGAGGGGTCAAATAAGTTGATCCATCTATACTTAATGCTTCCTGATAAACGATCCTTGAAAGTTTAAAGACCTCTTTATTTGGAAAAAAAAGCAAATGCTTAGTCATCTATTTTTGAAACTGGATTTTCCAAACATTTGACTTTGTTTAGCGTCCCCAATAAAAAAATATAAAAAACATAGTTATAATTTTACTTTAGGGGCAATCTCCTTTAGTAAAATCGCTTCTTATATTTAACGTATTAATAAAATGTGTTTTGTAGATATTGAAAGTATCGCGGCTGTTATCGTGCTACCCTGGTTAACCGTAGCGCCATATATCTTTTGCTTTGTTAGGCTTTTCGCTAAAACTGAATAAGAAGCGGTGGATACATTAGTGGTCTTACATTTAACCTCTTTCGGACGAGGATGCTATAAATCAATAATATAATTTGTCCGTATCTGACATTACCTCGTCTTCTTACCAACTAAATTTCGCTAGACCTTTGTGATGTAATAATTAAAATTAATCACAATGAAAAAGTTTAAAAAAATATTGTTCATATTTCTGTCGACGGTAATTGTCGCAGGGGCTGCGCTTATATTATTGCTGCAGCCGGTCATCGCCCTTGGCCAGCTACCTCCTTACCCGGGGGATAACAAATTTGACTGGAAAAAGCCTGCCTACGATCCATCAAAGAAAACCGTATTTATCATTGCTGATAACAAGATGACAGAAATGTTTGATATGCTGGCACCCTTCTACCTGTTCAATATCACTGGCAAATTAAACGTGTTCATAGTTACTAAAGAAAAAGTGCCGGTAGGCATAAAAAAGGACCTCTTTATTTTACCGCAGCTTACTTTTCGCGAAGCGGATTCCATGAAACTTGTTGCAGATGTGATCGTGATCCCGGCACTATCCAAACGGGACGAAAAGCAGGATCCTGTTTTGATGTCCTTTATTAAAGATCATTTCACGCCTGCTACAAAAATCCTTGCCGTTTGCGACGGGGCATCTACTGCTGCGGCTACCGGCTTATTTGATGATAAGCCGATCACCTGTCATGCATCTGACTTTGAGACGGTGAGATCTCATTTCCCCAAACCGCAATGGATCCAGCAGGTAAGTGTAGCCCACAGCGGCAACCTGTATAGCACAGCCGGGGTATCCAATGCTGTAGAAGGTGCCCTAATGGTGATAAATGACCTGTTTGGAAGCGAAATTATGCATGTTGCTGCCAACGAGATCCACTACCCTCATCCTGAAATTCTAACAGACCATTTGAGCACGGCTATACAATTCGGGGATGAGTTCGCCGCAGTTACCAAGGTCATCATCAAAAAAAACCGGAGGCTTGGCTTATTGCTGCAGGAAGGTATCAATGAATTTGAGATGGTAAGTATCCTGGATACGTATAACCGGTCATTCCCAAAATCATTTAAATGTTTTACGATGGCTGACACTACTGTTCATACAAAATTCGGCTTAACACTGGTACGTACCGGCGGCAATGATAGGAAAGAACTGGACGAAGTGCACGTACTTTCAAACGATAATAGAGAAGCCATTAACGCTATGTTCGGCACCGCTGAGGTGATCAGGTATGATACAAAAAAGCAATACCCGATAGACGCCTGCCTGGAGCGCATAGGCAAGCTTTATGGAGACAAATTCCAAAATGTGGTTAAACTAATGCTTGATTACAATTAAACCAAACAACATATAACATCATGAAAAAGATATTCCTATTGGCATTTATATTAATGTCACTCCGCACATTGGCCCAAACAGA
>NZ_JAQBOI010000087.1 GCF_028288105.1 Mucilaginibacter sp.
ATATATAGTTTGTACCTGATCACTATCGCCTTATTTTTAGTGGCTTTTGATGCCCGTCGCCTATATAGATTGGTTGCATTACGTGAACCAACTCCCGCAAACAACTTTAAGTTGCAATTGCAAAAGGGCCTACCCGCTAACACCAGACTGGCGATCAAAACTGCTTTTATCTTCTTTTTTGTGGTGCTTTATGGTTATAAAACTTACGCGGCTTATCACTGGGATGTTTATCAGTTTCCGCGAACGGCCGGTTTGCCGGGTGCGGCAGGTTTATATGATGTAAGCAAATATCGAGTAAATAGTAAAGATATCCCTTATGATGAATACCACCCTAATCGCTGGCAGGATGTGGTTTTTGAGAAGTGGGGCACTATCAGTATCAAATCAAATGAGCCGGTTATCCCGGAGACATCAAATACCGAAGAAGTTTACAATACAGATAACCAACGTACCTATGAGTTTAACGGTACTGCCGGTCGTGTTTATTACAGTTATGTAGTAGATACAACCCAAAAGGTTTTGACCCTTACCAGCAGAAATACGAAGACTAAGGACAACCTTATTTTACATTATACCCGGCCGGATAGCTCAACCATTATCCTGAATGGAGTGCATGGTCAAAAAGATTCTATTTACGCCCAATTGACTAAGATCAACAAGAAATATCTGTTGAAGGAAGCTACCGTGGGTCGCACTAAGGCACTTAAATTATAGTATTTATCATTAACGGTAATTAAAATATTCAATATGTCGTCAACCATAACAGCAAGCCCTGTGGTAAATAACTTACAGGGCCAAATAGAAGATAGCCCGGCCGAAAATAAAAAAGCAAAACCTGCTTTACCGCCCTGGAAAAACTATCAGAAAGTACTTTTCAGGATAGCTTTTATATTTTTCCTGATCATTACCATACCCTTGAACGGAGAATGGTACAAGAATTTGTTTGGCCTGGACTGGTTTCATCTCCATTACCGCGACCTATACGATGTGGCAAGGTTTTCGCCAACGCTATACAAGTTTGATACGCCATCTTACAACCTGTTAGGTTATATCGATTGGTTAGAGGCACTGGCTATCGGTATAGTTGGTGGTGCTATCTGGACAGCTATCGACAGAAATAAAACCAAAGAATATAATAAGCTATATTACTGGCTTAGGGTAATAGTACGATATCGTGCCGGTATTGGGATCATCGGGTTTGGTTTCACAAAGTTGTTGCCAACGCAAATGCCATATCCATCTTTAGGCTTGTTAAACACCCATTTTGGCGATTTTACCGCTCAGAAAATCTATTGGCTTTCTGTGGGTATTGTGCCCTGGTACCAGGTTTTTGCCGGGGTAGTTGAATTGGCCGCCGGAGCTTTACTCTTCTTTAGAAAGACAACAACTTTAGGGGCAATATTGTTACTTGGCGCTTTAGGCGATATCACTTATGTAAACTTTGCTTACGACGGAGGGGTACACGTTTATGCATCCTATTTTGTGCTCTTTGCTGCGTTTCTGATCCTTTACGATGCAGTACCTATTTATAACCTGATTATTCGCGAACGTTTTACAGCACCCTTTACTTACTATCCCTCATTCGACCAAAAATGGCCAAAAATCGCCCGGATTGGTTTAAAAACCGCCAATATTGCGATCTTTTTGGTACTGTTATTCTATTTGCAATTCATTAACTGGAAATACGACCCATATAAGCAACCGGCTGTCAAAGGGGTGAGCGAATTGCGTGGGAATTACAAGGTAAGCGAATTCAAGATCAATGATAGGATTGTTCCTTATGCGCCGCTTGATTCCGTAAGGTGGAGAGATGTGACGTTTGAAAATTGGTCCACCTTAACCTATAATGTAAATAAACCTGTTAAACTCGACCTATCTAACGGCGGTGGGGCAGCCATGCGCGACATCAACAGAACGTTTGAGCTAACGGGTACAGGTGGCGGTAAACGAGTGTTTTATTATGATGCCGATACGGTTAACAAGGTACTTTACCTGCAGGATAAATATGTAGAAGCAAACAGAAGAAGAGGGAAAGGGGCCAAAAAGCCAGATCAAAAGGATTTGGTACAAGCCAGCTTTATACCGGCACAGGCATTGGCTAATATTGGTAACGAAGATAAAAAGATTGATAAGGCAGCCCTGTCTACACGCCGTACCCGCGGGATAGCTGAAGAACTAAAAGACAAACGTAAACGCAACAGGATGATACTTACCTATAATGCTAATGCCGATGGTTCGCACATTGTGCTTACCGGTAAGGACGAAAAGAAAAATGATGTTTACATTGTGCTTGACCGCATTAACCGCAAATACCTGCTTGCGGATAGTAAGCTGGTCGCGGGTAAATACTAACAGATTATATGAGTTTAGAAAAGCGGGATTTTGATGCGGTGATTGTTGGCTCGGGCCCAAATGGGCTTGCAGCGGCGATATTATTGCAACAGAATGGCCTGTCGGTTTTATTGCTGGAAGGGAAGGATAGCATAGGGGGAGGGTTGCGTACAGAAGCGTTAACACTTCCCGGATTTTTGCATGATGTGTGTTCGGCTGTTCATCCTATGGCTGCCGGTTCGCCTTACTTTCAAACATTACCCCTTCACCAGTATGGCCTTGAATATATTTACCCGGAGATCCCTGTGGCGCATCCGTTTGATGACGGTACCGCTGCCATATTAAAAAAATCAGTAGAAGAAACGGCTACCTTATTGGGCGAAGACCGGGACACTTACATCAAACTGTTAGCCCCTTTGGTAAAAAGTTGGCCATCTTTAGCACCCGATCTGTTGGGGCCGCTTTCTTTTCCAAAGCACCCGGTTGACCTGGCAAGGTTTGGTATAGATGCCATTACATCTTCCACATATCTGGCTAAACGGTTTAAAACGGAAGCGGCGAAAGGCTTATTCGCAGGGATGGCAGCACACAGTATTCAGCCGCTATCAAATGTGGCCACCTCGGCTATTGCTTTGGTGCTGATGGCAAACGGTCATCTAAAAGGCTGGCCGGTTCCCCGGGGGGGATCTGTAAATATTGCAAAAGCGCTGGCATCATATTTTACGGCTATTGGTGGTAAAATAGAAACCAATACTTACATCAGCTCGTTCGAACAGTTGCCATCGGCGCACGCGGTGTTATTTGACGTAACGCCGAAGCAATTACTGCTGATAGCGGGGCATAAACTTTCTTCTTTTTATAAATGGCAGTTGAAACGCTATCGCTACGGCATGGGCGTTTTTAAAGTAGACTGGGCACTTGATGATGCAATTCCGTTTAAGGCAGCCGAAGCCCGGGAGGCCGGAACCGTGCATATAGGTGGCACACTCCGGGAAATTGCCGCGGGCGAACAATTGATTGCCGACGGGGGCCACCCGGACAAACCCTTTGTTTTATTGGCTCAGCAGAGCCTTTTTGATCCTACCCGTGCCCCAACAGGAAAACATACGGCCTGGGCTTATTGCCATGTGCCTAACGGATCGATGAAGGATATGACCGGGATCATTGAAAGGCAGGTAGAACGTTTTGCTCCGGGTTTTCGCGAGCGTGTAATTGGCCGCCATACTTTTAATACGCAACAGCTCGAAAGCTATAATCCTAACTATATTGGCGGGGACATTAACGGCGGCATAATTGATATTGGCCAGTTGTTTACCCGTCCCGTATTACGCAGATCGCCTTACCGTACTTCTGCAAAAGGAATTTATATTTGTTCATCTTCTACACCACCGGGCGGTGGTGTGCACGGTATGTGCGGGTATCATTCGGCCAGGCGTGCCCTTAAAAATGTATTCAATATCCGTGTTAATTTATAAACTTATTTATCACTAAAAATAAAAACTATGTCATCATCCACCACTAAATTTACCCTGCACGAAGACTGGACAGTAGTAATTTTAGGTTCATTAATTATTGTACTGGCTATTGCCGGTTTGCTTATACCTGTGCCCGGGTTCGGGTGGGCAAATGGCGCCGAACTTACCTCGAAAGTATTAGGTGCCGAAAACCTGATCAAGATCCTGACCCAATTTGTATTTGTGTTGATCATTGGCGGGATAGGTGCATTAATAACCGGAAAATCTATCAGGAATTATGCCCTGGGTTTCCCTTTGGTTTATCTCATCACTGTTATTGCCTTGATTTTAGCAGGCAGCAGCCAGGCAAAGGCGCTAAATCTGGAGGCCGTGATATTTAGCCTGTTGTTAGGTTTAGTGATCAGTAACTTTTTTAAACTTCCCGAATGGCTTAAAAGCTCACTGTCTACCGAATTGTTTGTAAAAGTGGGCCTTGTTTTGTTGGGTACCTCGGTAATATTTTCGGATATCTTAAAGGCAGGCTCCCTGGGGTTGATCCAGGCGTTGCTGGTGGTAACTTCGGTATGGTACTTTGCTTTTTGGGTTTGTAAAAAACTAAAGGTTGATGATGAAATAGCTATGATGATCTCCAGTGCGGTATCTATCTGCGGTGTTTCTGCAGCTATTGCCACCGCGGGGGCAATTAAGGGGGATTCTAAAAAGCTATCCTATGTGATCTCTATGGTGCTTATCACGGCTATCCCCATGATGATCTTCATGCCAATCATTGCCAACCATTTTCATTTTTCGCAGGAGGTAACAGGCGCTTGGCTGGGTGGTAGTATTGATACTACAGGTGCTGTTGTAGCATCGGGAACATTGGTTGGCGAGGCCGCGCTAAAGATCAGTACCATCGTTAAATTCTCGCAGAACGTATTATTGGGACTTGCCGCTTTTGCTATTTCTATCTATTGGACCTATACAAAACATCCGGCAGCAACGGATAAAGATACCAAGCCCACGTTAGGAGTGATCTGGGAACGGTTCCCGAAATTTGTGTTAGGATTTATAGGTGCCTCTTTGTTGTTTTCTTTTGTGGTAGGCCCTTCAACAATCACCGCTGTTAAAGATAGTTTAAAAAGCCTGCAAGGGCTTTGGTTTGCATTAGCTTTCACCAGCATTGGCCTGGAAACCAATTTTGCCGATCTGTTTAATGAGAACAGCAAGAAGCCTTTGTACGCATTTTTAATAGCGCAAACCTTCAATATTTTCGTTACGCTGGGTATTGCCTGGATATTATTTTAATGTGATTCATGCAAGGGAAGTTAAGGATCAAAGCGGTTTATGTAGTGGTGCTGATTGGTGCCTTGCTCGCCATATTTTTAATTTTCAGATTATGGACCGGTAACGTTAAAGAGCCTGCAAGTTTTGGTTTTGGCAAAACCGCGACCGCATCAGAGATAGCGGCAGTTGATTTTGATATCAGGCCGGATGGGAAAGGTTTGCCGGCAGGCAGTGGTACAGCAGATACCGGCAGGCTGATATACATCGCTAAATGTGCCTCCTGCCACGGTGAAAATGGGAAAGAAGTAAAAGGCATAAAATTACCCGGCCCGCCACTGGTAACCGGAACGGCCAAAAGCAAGGCAAAAACCATTGGCAATTACTGGCCCTATGCAACAACTCTGTTCGATTACTTAAAAAGGACGATGCCTTATAATGCCCCGGGGTCGTTAACGGACAATGAGGTGTATAGCCTTACCGCTTATTTATTGAGCGCTAATAAAGTTATAAAGGAGAATGCTATAATAAACGCGCAAAGCCTGCCAAACGTGGTGATGCCCGCTAAAAAGCTATTTGTGATAGATGATCGTAAGGGAGGAAATGAGGTAAAATAAAAACCATGGAAGAACCAAACGAAGAGCCTGCAAAAAAAGGAAATAAGATAAGCCGTCGTAAACTACTGGGCGGGGCATTAGCCGCGGCTATTGTACCGGTGACAGCTTCCTTTGCAAAGTATGTACAAACCGGGGTTGAAGTTTCTGTTGATCCTACAAAGGTGCAGGGAGTCCCCCCGGGTACAGTTGGTAAACGCTCACCGTTTGAAAACCCTTTAAGGAAGCCATCTGATATATCTTCCAGGACTCCTTTACAGGATTTCTTTAGTACGATAACCCCGTCTGATCTGCATTTTGAAAGGCATCATGCAGGTATCCCAAATATTGATTCCGAAAAATATGAGCTGCTGATCCACGGGATGGTTAAGCGGCCTATGAAGTTTACCCTGGCCGATCTGAAACTATTCCCGTCCTTTACCCGCACCTGTTTCATAGAATGTGCCGGTAACTTTCGCACCGGGAAGGAAGAAATGACCCCGCAGGAGATTTTAGGGCTTACCAGCCAAAGTGAATGGACCGGCGTAATGTTATCCACTCTTTTGAGAGAGGTGGGCGTTGACCCAAAAGCAAAGTGGTTTTTAGCCGAAGGCGGCGACGCGGCATTGCTTACCCGCAGTATCCCCATAGAAAAGGGTTGGGACGATGCCATGATCGTGTACGGCCAAAACGGAGAGGCGATAAGGCCGGCACAGGGCTATCCTGCCCGCCTGCTGTTGCCCGGATGGGAGGGGAATACAAACGTAAAATGGATTAGAAGGATAGAAATATCAGATGAGCCATATATGACACGCGAGGAAACATCCAAATACACCTATCCCGTAAACGGCAAAATAAGGATGTTCAGTTTTGAAATGGATGCCCGTTCCATCATAACCTATCCATCGTTTCCGCAAAAGGTTGAGCGTGGCTGGATCGAGATCAGAGGGATTGCGTGGTCGGGCAGGGGAAAGATCGTTAAGGTAGAGGTGAGTACCGATGCAGGTAAATCCTGGAACGTAGCCAAATTACAGGAACCTGTATTAGAAAAGGCGCATACTTATTTCCGGTTCTTATGGCAATGGACAGGTGGAGAAACGGAAATATTAAGCCGTGCAGTAGACGAAACCGGTTATATACAGCCATCACTTAAACAGCTTATTGAAGCTCGTGGCGCAGATCTGGGCGGTTATCATATGAACCCGGTAACAGCATGGAGGATAAAACGCGACGGCTCGGTTTTATTTAAGCCGGAAAAGTATAAATAATGAAGAGTGTTTAACCGTAGCCTGTGATCATACTTAGCACATATCCAGTTTGGGTATCCGCTGTAAACCTAAAACATCTTGCCCAATGGTTGGTTCTTTTATAAAAGAGACGCAATGAAAGATTGGCAGGAAATTGATAACAAATTGCATAAGGTATTCAAGTTTAAGAATTTCTCTGAAGCTTTTTCCTTTATGACCAGGGTAGCTTTGTTGGCGGAATCTAACCAGCATCATCCAACCTGGAAAAATGAATGGAATAAGGTGGAAATCTGGTTATCAACTCATGATCAGGGAGGTATTGTTACCGACAAGGACAGGTTGCTGGCTAAGGCTATTGATAATTTGCTGCTTTGATATTGAATTAACAAAATGCCAGCCGTATAGGCTGCTGATCATTACCATCAGGGAAAGATGCTTATTGGCTATCATATAGCATCCTGATCAGGGTTCATTCAAAAGTCCATTCATATTATCGCTAAGCCTCAATTCAAAAAGAGATATAAATTTGGATTTTATTTTTATGTACTTATGTTTGTACATTACGTACTTTCAAGCTACCAATTATCCCGTTGTTTTAAATTTTAATACAATTCCTAATGAAAAAGTCCCTTATCTTATTTGTTTTGTGTCTTTCCATCTTTTACCGACCCGCGCACGGTCAGTCGATAAACAAGCAGTCTGTCGCCCGCGAAATATTAAATGATGCAAGACTTGATACTATACAAAAAAGGGCACTTACACTACTTACAGGATTTTCTGCAGGTACGTCGTATAACGAAGTTTGGATAAGGGACTTTAATACATTTATAAACGGCTCACTAAAAACCCACGACCCAAACACGGTTAAAGATGTTTTGCTTATGTTTTTTAAGATCCAGGGCAATGACGGAAACATTGTTGACGGCCTTGTTGATACGTCAAAAGCTCATGTCGGTTATGAATATCGTTATTCGAAATTACTGCCGGCCTGGGCAGCTCATAAAAACACGGTGGAAACTGACCAGGAATCATCACTTGTTCAGGCCGTGAAAAAATATATTGATGCGACCGGGGATAAGTCGATCCTGATGGAAGTAGTAGATGGTAAAACGGTTATGAGACGCATGGAAGATGCCATGCAGTATATTCTTGACGACCGCTGGTCTGAAAAATATCAACTCGTTAAAGGTGCGACTACCATCGATTGGGGAGATGTTCAGCCAGAATCTGGCTGGGGAGTGAAAATCAATAACAAAACAAAATGGGCGATTGATATTTACGATAACGCCATGTTCGCGATCGCTCTTCGTGATCTGATAGCAATGAAACCAACAGGTTATTCCTTTAGTAAGAATTGGTCGGCTGTTGCTGCCAGGCTTAAAACCAGCGTCAGATCACATTTGTGGTCGGCCAAAAGGCAGAAATACCTGCCTCATATTTATTTAGATGGAAGCCCCTTTAAACCGGACTTTGACGAAAATGAAATTCTTTATACAGGAGGATCTATCTGTGCGATCATAGCCGGGTTTAATACAGTAGCAGAGATCAGGCAAATTAACCGTCAAATGAATGACGCTGCTTCAAAAGAAAAGTTTGCTACTATCGGCATGACTGTTTATCCGCCATATCCGGCTGAACAGTTCCCGAATATGCATCCTTATAATTATCAGAACGCAGGCGATTGGACATGGTTTGGTGGCCGTATTGCTGAAGCCCTGCTTCCATATAACATGGAGACAGATGCCTACGAAGCACTTAAGCCAATGATAAAAAGAACCATTCTGCATAAAGGTTTCTTTGAATGGTACGATGTACAGAACGGTAAGCCAAAAGGCTCAGGTGATTTTAGAGGTGAAGCAGGTGTTCTGTATGATGCCATTACATTACTAAAAGACTGGGCAAATAAACAAGTGAAGAAGTAACTGCAGGTTAGCCGACTGGTTGGAAAAAAGCATAAAAAAAAACGGCGTACAGAATGTACGCCGTTAACTATCCAACATCAACGCAGTGTTTTGAAACCTTCGCGGATGTCATTAACCAGCAGTTCTGGTTGTTCCCAGGCAGCGAAGTGGCCGCCCTTGTTATGTTTTTTGTAATAGATCATGTTGGGATATGCTTTCTCTGCCCAGCTTTTGGGAGCTTGGTACAGCTCGTCAGGAAAAGCGCTGACAACAACCGGGATTTTGACACCGAATGGAGCTACAAAGGGATGTTTATTTTCCCAATAGAGACGGTAGCCGGAAACTGCCGTATTCGTCAACCAGCATAAGGTGATGTTATCAAGAACATCATCACGGGTGAGCCCTTCCGATCCCCCGGCAAATACACGGGAGATCAGCGCCAGACTAGGCTGGTCATGGTCAATGAACATAGTTGCAAGACCAACGGGTGAATCCGCCGTTGCGAGTAAGGTCTGCGGACGTGATCCCATAATGATTGCATAAGAAACATGCTTATAAGCAAAGACCAGCTGATCGTACGCCTGTTTCTCTTCAGCAGAGAGGTCATCTGGTGCGGGTGCCCCGCCGAATGCTGCATTGTTGATCTCAACAGGAACCGCGCAGGGGAAATTAGTGGCCATGCCAAGCAAACTTTCGGGCGACCGCGCAGCCATGACGTCTGTAATAAGCCCACCCCAATCTCCGCCTTGTGCTACAAATTTTTGGTACCCAAGCCGCTTCATCAACGTAACCCAGGCATCGGCAATGCGGTCAGGCCCCCAGCCGGTAGTACTTGGCTTTCCTGAAAATCCGTAACCAGGCATAGATGGGATCACAACATCAAAGGCATCTTCGGCCTTGCCACCATAGGCAGTAGGATCTGTGAGGGGACCAATGATCTTCATTTGTTCAATGATCGAACCGGGCCATCCATGTGTGACTATTAGGGGTAAAGCATTCGCATGTTTCGAACGAACGTGAATAAAATGAATGTCGAGCCCGTCAATTTCTGTTATAAACTGCGGCAAAGCATTTAATTTTGCTTCCACTTTACGCCAATCATACTCCGTAGCCCAATAATGCGCCAGTGCTTTCATTGTCGCGAGCGGGACACCCTGCGATTGATCATTGACGGGTTCTTTTTCTGGCCACCTTGTCGCTAAAATGCGGCGATTTAAATCATCGAGGTCAGCCTGCGGGAAGGTAAACTGGAAGGGGCGGATCGATTCGGCTGATCCTACCTCCTCTAAAGTTTCTGTGATAGTTTCCATTGTTTAAATTTTTAAATTGTTTCTGATATTTATTCTCCATGCAATTGTATTCAGTTACCAAATTGGTTGTACTAAGCGGTCTGTTCATATTTAGGCTATTTCCCAACCTATCCCCGTAGGGAACTAAAAGCTGCACGCATTTCATTAACAAACAGTTCTGGTTGTTCCCATGCGGGGAAGTGCCCTCCTTTGTCAAGTTTATTGTAATGAATGAGATTTGTATATGCTTTTTCTACCCAACTGCGCGGTGCCAGATAAAGCTCATCGGGAAAAGCGCTCACGGCAACCGGTATAGTGATGCCCTTTGGGCTAAAATAGGCCAGCTTATTCTCCCGGTAAAGGCGCGCGGCTGAAACAGCAGTATTTGTCAACCAAAAAAGCGTGATGTTATCGAGTATGTCGTCTCGTGTAAGGGATTCATTTTGCCCTGCGAAGGCGCGTGCGATAAGCGCTAAACCGCGGGTATCAAAGTCGATCAAAAATGCTGCCATACCAACCGGCGAATCTGCTAACGCGGCCAGTGCTTGCGGGCGCGATGCCATGTAGAAGGCGTAGTATACATGTTGGTATACAAATACCAATTGCTCATAGGCATATTTTTCCTCTTCAGATAAACCTGAAGGAGCCGGCATACCTGTAAATGCCGCCCCGTCAAGTTCAGGCGGAACCACCCCGGGCATGTTCGTATGGATCCCAATCAATTCCGGCGCTGCTTGTACAGCCATCTGCTCTGTGATAAGTGCTCCCCAATCTCCACCCTGGGCCACAAATTTATCGTAACCAAGGCGTTTCATCAGCACAACCCAGGCTTTCGCTATACGTTCCGGGCCCCAACCTGTCCTTGTTGGCTTTCCAGAAAATCCATACCCGGGCATCGACGGGATAACAACATCGAAGGCTTTTTCCGCCGTTCCCCCAAACGCTTCGGGATCGGCTAACGGACTGATGACTTTTATATAATGGGTTATAGAAGCCGGCCAGCCGGGAGTTATAATAATGGGAAGGGCATTTGGGCTTTTTGAACGTACATGTATGAAATGAATATCCAATCCGTCGATATTGGTAATGAATTGCGGGAGGGCGTTCATTTTCGCTTCTATTATACGCCAATTATAGCTTGTAGCCCAATAGTTGGCAAGTGCCTGCAATGTGGCCAGTGATGCACCTTGCGAAAAATCATCCACCGTTTCTTTTTCAGACCATCTTGTCGCTAAAATACGGCGGTTTAAATCATCGAGGTCAGCCTGCGGAAAGTTAATCCGGAAAGGGTGGATCAATTCTCCTGATCCTACTTCCTCTAAAGTTGCTGTGCTGGTTTCCATTGTCTGAATTTTTAAATTACTCCTTTGAGTTTATTTTGCATTCGAATTGTATTCAATTACCAAATTGATTGCTTGTACTAAGCCAGTTTGTACATAACCTTTTTCACGACTCATCATCGAAGTGATTTAAAACCTGCCCGCACATCCTCAACAAAAAGTTTAGGTTGTTCCCACGCCGCAAAGTGTCCACCTTTGTCGAGTTTGTTATAGTAAATGAGTTTGGGATATGCCTTCTCTGCCCAACTCCGCGGAGCTGTATATATCTCATCCGGAAAGGCACTCACGGCCACAGGGATGGTGACATGTTTCGGGGCAAAAAAGGCGAGTTTGTTTTCCCAGTAAAGGCGGGCCGAAGAAACGCCGGTCTTTGTCAGCCAGTAGAGCGTGATATTGTCGAGTATGTCGTCACGTGTAAGTCCTTCTTGCTTACCCGCAAATACGCGCGTGATGAGCTCGTAGCTCCGTGCATCGTGATCGAGTATCCAGGCGGCCAGTCCAATCGGTGAATCTTCGATCCCGTATAATGTTTGCGGGCGGTTCCCCATCTCCTGGGCATAAGCCAGGCCGTGTTTATAGAAGAAAGCGAGCTGGTCATAGGCACGCTGTTCATCGGTTGAGAGCCCGGCGGGGGGCGGGGTGCCGTTGAATGCGGCTTTGTCTATGTCCTCTGGAACGGCCCCAGCCATATTGGTGTGGATACCTATCAGTTCCGGTGGTGCCAGTACAGCCATTTCGTCTGTAATTAGTGCACCCCAATCACCACCCTGTGCCACAAATTTCGTATAGCCAAGGCGCTTCATCAGCACTATCCAGGCGCTCGCAATACGAGGGGCATCCCAACCGGTTTTGGTAGGTATTCCTGAAAATCCGTAGCCCGGGATTGACGGAATCACAACGTCGAAGGCATCTTCAACCTTCCCTCCATGAGCCGTAGGATCGGTTAGCGGGGCAATGATCTTGAGCTGCTCAATAATCGAACCGGGCCATCCATGAGTGACGATGATCGGCAAAGCGTTTTTGTGTTTCGAACGAACGTGAACGAAATGAATGTCAACGCCGTCGATGTTTGTTATAAACTGCGGCAGGGCCTTCAATTTCGCCTCGCATTTGCTCCAATCATACTCTGTCCCCCAGTAGTGCGCCAGTTGTTTCATCGTCTCCAGCTGTACGCCTTGCGTTGCATCGTTAACAACCTCGCGCCCGGGCCACTGTGTTGCTAAGACCCGGCGTTTAAGATCATCGAGTTTTTCTTTTGGAAAGGTCACATGAAAGGGGCGGATCGCTTCATTCGATGAGGCATTGCCAGAAGATCCGCTTTGCGCATTGGTTGATGTGCCTTGCATCATAAGAACACTTGCAACAATTGTACCTGCAAGGATTTTGTTGGTCTTTTTCATTGTTTTGACATGCTAATTTTTGAGTGATTTTAATTTTGCCAAACCATTTCCATGCCATGTGTAAGTAGCTATTTATAAGGTATTTGCATTGTTTAGACAATGGCCAAAACGTTTATATATCATAGAAATGTGGAGATTGACAACGAGATATCGTCATAACTAATAAAATAGATTGCTTGCAAAAAGAGACTATAGGGTTTTTTTAAATAAAAAATTTATAAATTTATTTTGATTTTAAGCTCTACAATGTCCTGTTAACCAGTGCAGTCTACACGCTAAAAAAGCCTTTTCCTTCAATTATTGTGACGATATGGAGATTAATTCTACTTTGAAGAAAAGGATAGTTTGCAGATTTTATTATAGAATGATGAGCCTGTTTAAAAGCAGATTCATTGCGCAGAACTCTGGCTAAGATTAAATCCGATACGGACCGTATTTAGACGTATAAAAATAGAAGAACACTATTTTTTTACAGGAGATTTAGATAGTGCGAATCTTTTTTTAGAACAAGCAAATCGGCTTTACAAAAAAATGCGCTAACCTAAAACTTCAGAATCAGACAAATATTCATTCTGCGCAAAATTACGGTGTTAAATATCCGGATGATGAAAGGAGGCATACGTATGAATACCAGGGTACTGATAGTTGAAGATCAATTTATTGAAGCCGATAACCTGAGGTCGATCCTGAGAAATGCAGGATACATAGTTTGTAAAATTGCGCGTTCAGTAAGTGAAGGATTGAAAATTATTGAAAATGAAAAACCGGATCTGGTATTGCTGGATATTCGTTTAAAAGGCGAGTTAACAGGGATCGATCTGGCTAAGATACTAAGAGACAAAAATATCGCCTTTGTATATTTATCGTCAAATTCAAACCGGCAAATCCTGGATACTGCCAAGGCAACCAAACCTTATGGCTTCCTGGTAAAACCCTTTCGCGAAAAAGATGTATTAGTGATGCTGGATATTGCCTGGTATTTACATCGTCAAAATCAGGAATCAATCACTCATTTAAGGCGTTCATTAGGCTCATTATCAGGTAATGACTTTAAAGAAATTATTGGAAGCAGCGAAAGTATGCGCGAAGTAATGGAGAATGTTAAAATAGTAGGCGCATCAGACATATCGGTTTTAATATTGGGGGAAAGTGGTACAGGGAAAGAACTTATAGCGCAAAGTATTCACAGGCTCTCGCCGCGAAAACAAAAGCCTTTTGTGGCAGTGAACTGTGCCACACTTCCAGCCAACCTGATAGAATCAGAGCTATTTGGTCACGAAAAGGGCGCTTTTACAGGTGCGACAGATAAAAGGATCGGGAAGTTTGAGCAGGCAAACGAAGGGACTGTTTTTTTGGATGAGATTGGCGAGCTGCCGCTGGAATTGCAGGTTAAATTGCTAAGGGTATTACAAGAAAAGGAAGTGGAACCTATTGGAGGCCGGACAAGAAAGGTTGATGCTCGTATTATTGCTGCCACTAACCGTAATTTGGAAGAGGAAATTTCAATGCGCAGGTTTAGGCTGGACCTTTATTATCGTTTAAATGTTTTCCCTATTATGTTACCCCCTTTACGTGAACGTAAAGAGGATATTGTTTCATTAGCTAACCACTTTGTGAATATTTATGCCCGTAAGGAAAATAAAGCGATCACCGGGGTGGCAGATCATGTAATACAAACCATGCTCAACTATGATTGGCCCGGTAATATAAGGGAGTTGGAAAACCTGATGGCAAGAAGTGTTTTACTTACCAATGGCCCAATTGTTAATTCATTGAAATTATCCGGCCAAAATAAAGGAATAGTAATAGGGGCACAAGCGCGTATTAAAACTATGACCGAAAACGAACGGGATTATATCTTGTTGGTACTTGAGGGATGCAAATGGAAAATACACGGACAGGGCGGGGCAGCAGAGCTATTGGATCTTCATCCATCGACACTGAACTCGCGGATGAAAAAATTGGGTATTGGAAAAAAGTACTCCAGAGACGACTATAAGTAATTTTCCTATATATTGAAACCCTATTGAACTGGCTTAACAATCACCGCGAAACCTCCAAATAATAGGAGGGAGAATGCTAAATTTGCGGCAATGACAGACCTGAACGAATATGAATGCGAAATGCTGGATACCATGCTGGAAGCCTTTGGCATTCCGGACAGCCTTACACGCAGGCAATTAATGAGCCTTTTTGACCAGGATGAAGCCTCGGCCTTTGCTATGGTACAGATACTGACCAGGGAGGGACTGATCGCAGAGTCAGGCAAACACGGCGATTATGAATTGCCGGAGAAACTCATCCTAAAGCCAAAGGGAGAAAAATTCCTTAAACAAGGCGGCTTTACCCGGCGCTACCAGTTAGAGCAGCAAAAACCAGTTGAAGTTGGCAGCACATTTGCCAAATTGCAGCAGCAGAATCTGCGCCTGCAAAATGTTAAGCTGGCTAATGAAACGGAAATAAACAATCTTAAGAAAGTAGTTAAGGATTTGCAAACCCGGCAATTTGTTTGGTGGGGGCTGATCGTTGTCGCATTGGTAATAGGATTTTTCATTGGTCTCGCTTCCAAAGGCTGAAACAACTATTCAAACCATTTCCCCGCGGACAAAGAAAAAAGCTTGGAAAATATTGAACAGTGCCTTATAATGTCTACTGGATATTAAAAAACCAATGCCACGGGGAGGGTTTTAAAACTTATGGCACCTTCTACTTCGCGGCGAATCAGCAACGAGATTGCACCCTATACCTTTAGCTCAATTTTTGATTCTAAGGAGCATTATGATTTGCGTTTGTTGAAAACAAATCAAAGATTTATCAAGGTCATTTACTGAATTTCTTTATTGCTTTTTCCACCCGTTGGCGTTTCGTATCCTTTTCAATATCATCCAGGCGGGACATTAGGGTTTTAACAAAAATACACTTGTTATCGTCATTGATCACTGGTATCGCGAGTTCTGCGTACATCGGCAGCTGGTTAGTCGGGCTGTTTAACAATTGTTCATTTAACAAGGGGAAAGCGTCGTTCGCATATGCTTTAAATGTGCAAAGACTTATTAAAATCTTGACCGCGTAATCCGTAGTGATAACAGAGCCGCTGTCCGCCGCCCTAACAATCTGGGGAAGCACCTCGTAAATAGCCTTTGGATTTTCCCTCACGATCGCATGAAGCGAAGTCATAGCGCCCCATTGCAGCCGATTATTTTTATGACTAAGCAGTTCTAAAAACGTTGACGCATAACTGGCAATTAATGCAGGTTTCCGTTCGCCAACCTCATATAACACCTTGATGCAATCATTTTGAATCGCAACGCTTTTATGTTGCAAGTTTTCGATAAGTTCCTGAATGGCGCTCTCATTGTTATCTTCGGCTATTTTCTTTGCCAGTTCCTGATTGGGCACCTCGTCCCGGCGCCCCAGCAAGGAGGCTAATTGTGCAATTATGTTCATTGGTTTTTCCGCTTTAGGATTCCCCTATGCTATTATTATCTCCACATTTTTTGCAAGTGTTTTAAACCTTACGCCGTCTGCCTGTGCTACTGTAATCGATACTTGCCCTGTCTTCCCGGTTTTTATATCTCTTACAACGCCGGATTTTCCAGCGTGCGTGCCGCCGGTAACGTTGCATGGAGCGCCGTCTGTTAATTTATCTGATACAGTTGTCATTTCGTCTTTTTTGTTATCAATATTAAACTATATTCTACTTTTTTACAAACAGCTACTTACTGCTCTTATATCCGCGTCAAACTTATGATATATCAACCGCAGTTATTATTATATTAGCAAAGGCTTTTATAAAAATAAATCAGCTACGAAGCCGCCTCTGCTTTGATGAAATATTTTAAGATCCTGTTTGGTTTAACATGGCTTTTCATAACGCCTCAACTGCATGCGCAAAGCATTAAAAACGATAGCGTAACCATTGCAGTAGCGCCCGAATATGATAAGGTAGGCAAGGTGCGCCGGTTATTTTTTGGCGAAAACTACCGCAAGCTTTGGGCGGTACCTGTTAAAATTAAGGTATTTCACCTGCAAACCGAAAAGGGTGGCTTAACTATTATTCAAAAAGGCGGCGGTATGCAAACCAAATCGCTCAGGCTGCGCGATCCATCCGGGCAGGAATGGGTGTTGCGGACGGTTCAAAAGTATGCCGAGCGGGTACTGCCGCCCAACCTGCGTAAAGGTGTTGCCAGGGATATACTGCAGGACCAGGTATCAACGGCAAATCCCTTTGCTGCCTTAACCGTGCCCCCGCTAGCCGACGCCCTGCATATTTTACACGTCAACCCCCAAATAGTTTATGTACCGGACGACCCGGCACTGGGTAAATACCGCAAAGATTTTGCAAACGATGTTTTTTTATTTGAGGAGCACGAACCCCTTGAATCTGACAAAACAGATAATACTACCAAGGTGCAAGAGAAACTGCGAAGCGATAACGACGTTCGGTTTGATGATAAAATAGTGCTGCGTGCCCGTCTGCTGGATATGATATTGGGCGATTGGGACAGGCACGACGACCAATGGCGCTGGGATAAAAATAAAACAGGCAAGAGCACACTATATACCCCCATCCCCCGCGACCGCGACCAGGTGTATTATAAAACCGGGGGCATTTTCCCCTGGATAGTTGCGCACCAATGGCTAAAAGCACGTTTTCAGCCTTACGGCAGTAAAATAAGGGATATTAAAGCCTGGAATTTAAGCGGGCAATATTTTGACAGATACTTTCTTAACCAACTTGGCGAAAGCGACTGGAAAGAGCAAATCGCTTACGTACAGGCCAACCTAACCGATAAAGTTATTGAAGACGCATTTAAACGGCTCCCGGGCGATATTTATAAATTATCCGCGCCTCAACTCATCAGTACGATGAAAGCCCGGCGGGATAACATAGCTACTGCAGCCATGGAATACTACCGTTTTTTGGCGCAAATTGTGGAGGTGCCCATGTCTGACAAACGCGAGCATTTCGATATCCGCCAGGAAGCTAACGGCAAGCTTAACGTTACTATAAACAAAGTTGCTAAAAGCGACAGCGTTGCACAGATCATCTACCACCGGGAGTTTGACCCAAATGACACCAAAGAAATAAGGCTTTATGGGTTTGACGGCAAAGATGTTTTTAATGTAGCAGGCGAAGGCAGATCTCCCATAAAAGTGCGCATGATAGGCGGTAGCGGTGTGGATACCTTCAAAGTAGCTGCATTGGTACATAACAAACCCAACCTTTACATTTACGACCGTTCGGATAAAACGAATATTGTGCCGGATAGGTCTGAAGCAAAATTACGCTTATCAACAGATACCGCTGTAAATAATTACGACAAAGAAAGTTACCGATTCGACCGCTTTGAGCCTATCATTCTGGGACAGTATAATAACGATTATGGAGTATCATTAGTAGGGGGATTTAGCTATGTTAAACATGGTTTCCGTAAAGAACCGCATGCTTACAAGCACGAACTTCTGGTAGACTATTCATTGGCCAGGAAGTCTTTTTTTATTACCTACATGGCCGACTACAGAGGCGCTATTGGCAATAATGACCTGAACATTAACATGGTATCGCGCGGGCCAAACAGTGTAAACAACTTTTTTGGCATGGGTAACGAAACACAGTTTGCAGACAAGGGAAATAAAGAGATTGAGTTTTACCGCAACCGTTACGATCTGGTAAATGTAGATGTACGCTTAGCTCATCAATACGGTAAACTGCGCATTAATACAGGTATTGCCGGGCAGTATTATATCAGTGCGCAGGATAACAATACGCTCAAGTTTTTAAATACCTATAACGCTGCAAACCCGCAGCAGAATGTTTTCTCGTCAAGGGTTTACGCGGGGTTGGTTGCCAGTGCCGATTACGATACACGTAACAATGCCAATAGCCCAAGCAAAGGGGTATTATGGCATACTACCCTAACCGGTTTACAACAATTAAGTAAAGGCGATAACCGCTTTGGGCAGCTGCTATCCGAGTTTATCTTTTTTATAAAACCAACAGGCAGTTCTGACTTTGTCATATCAAACAAAACCGGGGTGGGCACCACTGTCGGCAATGCTGCTTATTATCAGCAACTAAAACTGGGCGGCTTGCACAACTTACGCGGTTTTCATAGCTGGCGTTTTACCGGGCGTACCATGGCCTATAATAATCTTGATATCCGTTTAAAGTTATTTGATTTTAACTCTTACCTGTTTCCCGGTTCGGTAGGTATTACCGGCTTTAATGATGTTGGCCGCGTGTGGGTTCCAAACGAATCATCATCCAAATGGCATGACGGTTATGGTTACGGTGTTTATGTAATTCCTGCCGAATTAATTTTCATCCAATTCTCGCAAGGGTTCTCAACAGAGGGGCACATCAACTATATCTCTTTGGATTACCGGTTTTAACCTATTGAAGTAAGGGGGAGAGATGAAATTGAGCCTTTGAATAAGCGATTCTGCATTCATTAGTTCCAGTACTTTTTCGATTTTGATAATAATCAAAGTCTCTGAAAATATTGTAATGAGCTGATTTATAGACATAATTTCCTGTGTCTCCGTTAGCCACACAAGAATAAATCAGAAACAAACCACCTTTTTTCTGCAAAATCACACATTTTCTAATCCTTATAATCTAACCCGGCTATAAATATCACCCTAAAAGATGATTTTTTAGCAGTTACGCACACGGTAGCTTTGACGCCTGATAGGAAACTTATATCCAATCTTAAAAAATTGACTATTAAAACCTTACCGTCATCATACTTACCTTTATGAAAACAACTTTACTTTTATCACGCAATACGCTTTCGCAGGCCGCCTTTGCAATAAAATTATTAATCATTTCTTTTCTCCTGACCGGTTTTGGCAATTCGCTTTATGCAGGTATTAAGCCAACAGCAAGGCACGCATCAGGTTATAATACCAATATTGTTAAAAAGATCGACTCTGTTGGGGGTTATTTCATAAAAAGAGCATTGCCTAAATTTCCCCCGCTTACAATAAGTTATAACGGGCCGCAAACTTATACGGCCGGCGTAAATATTAAGCCACTATCACCTTCAAGTACCGGTGTTGGGGCCTTAGCGTATAATAATGTACCCGTAACAATTAGCAATGCCTTTGGCGGCCCACGTGGCCTGACACTGGATGCCGCCGGAAACATTTATGTGGCCGATTATTTCGGTGGTGTTGTTAAAAAATTCCCGGTTGGTGGCGGCGCGCCGGTTATCCTTGGTTCGGGATTTGCTCACCCTATGGCCGTTGCTGTTGATGTCGCAGGTAATGTATATGTGGCCGATATAAGTAACACCAACATCATGAAGATCCCCTTTGGAGGTGGCGTACCGGTTGTTGTGGCAACTGGCTTTAGCAACCCTTTTGGAATAGCCATTGACGCTACAGGTAATTTGTACGTTGCTGACTTTGGTAATAAAGCTGTGAAAATGATACCCGTGGGTGGCGTTCCGGTTATTATAAGCTCAGGGTTTACCAGCCTGTCTAGTGTGGCCGTTGATGCCGCAGGAAATGTATATGCGGGCGACAGCGGAACCCATGCCGTATATAAAATACCGGCTGATGGTAGTGCACGGGTAACTATAGGTACCGGGCCAAACGCACCAAATGCAATAACTGTTGATGGCGCAGGCAATGTTTATGTAGCCGACGGAACCAATAATGTGGTTAATAAATTTCCGGTTGGCGGTGGTGCACCAGTTCTTATAGGCTCGGGGCCCGGTATTATGACGGGTGTTGTCATAGACCCAACCGGCGTTTTATATGTTACTGATTATAGTAATAAAACATTACAGAAAATTACTCCGATTGGCGGCTATCATATTAACGTTGCTTTGCCCGCTGGTTTAAATTTTGATGAAGCTACGGGCACTATTAGTGGCGCAGCTACGAGCTCAAACCCTGCAACCGACTATGTCATAACTGCTTACAATACCTTGGGAAGCAATTCGGCAACAGTAAATATTAAAGTTAAAGCACTTGACATTAATTATGGCAGCCCCAAAACATACATTACTGCGACACCTATTGCCCCGTTAGCCCCGGTAAGTGCCGGTGTAGCTGCGGCAGGTTATACGATCAGCCCGGTAAGTATAGGATCAGGATTTAGCAGGCCGAGAAGCCTTGCTATTGATGCCGCAGGGAACATTTATGTAGCCGACTATCAAAGCAACACAATTAAAAAAATGCCTGCGGGCGGTGGCTTGCCGGTTATTATTGGCTCTGGCTTAAGCGGCCCATCGGGCGTAGCGGTAGATGCTGCCGGCAATGTATATGTTGCGGATTATTTAAGTAATTCGGTTAAAAAAATACCTGTTGGTGGTGGCGCCATGGTCAGTATTGGTTCGGGCTTTTTGCACCCCAATGGCGTGGCGGTAGATGGCGCCGGGAACATATTTGTGGTGGATAACGGAAACCACGCCATGAAACAAATACCGGCAAGCGGCGGCGCTGTGGTAAATTTAGGGACTTACACCAATCCACTTGCGGTTACAACTGATGCCAAGGGGAATGTATATTTTAGTGAAAAGTCTAATGGTGTAGTGTACAAAATACCTGCAGTGGGCGGCCCTGCAATTATTATTGCTTCGGGTTTTAGCAATCCTTTGGGTTTAACTGTTGATGTCGTAGGTAACTTATTTGTTGCCGATGGAGTCCTTACAACCTTACTTGAACTTCCTGCGCTTGGTAATACGCTTGTGCCAATCGGCTCCGGCTTTAATATCCCGGCCGGGGTAGCTATTGATGCCGGGGGGAATTTATATGTAGCAGATTATTTAAACAATGCCGTTAAAAAAATAAAACCAATTGGCGGATATTATATAAATGCATTGCCTGCGGGTTTTAATTTTGATAATTCAACCGGTATATTAAGCGGCACGCCGGCTTTAGTTAGCCCTGCAACAGATTATACGGTAACAGCCTATAACAGCTTTGGGAGTAATTCGGCAACGGTGAATGTTAAAGTTGATCTACTTCCTTTGCCGGTAATGGACTATACTAATGTGCCTCAATATGTAATTAATACACCTATTACCCCATTAGTGCCCCAAAGCACCGGGGTAGCCGCACCAGGGTATACTAATAGCCCTGTTAACTTAGGTTCGGGTTACAATAACCCTATTGGTATAGCGGCGGGAAGCAACGGTGAAGTTTATATTGCCGATGCAGGAAACAATTCAGTAAAAAGGGTATACGGCGGCAATGCTAATATATTTTCTATTGGTTCTGGCTTTAACTACCCAAGTGGCGTAGCTACTGACGCGGATGGCAATATATATGTCGCCGATCAACTCAATAACTCAATAAAAAGAATCTCTTATCAGAATGGTAGCACAACTCTAATCACCTCTGGTTTTAACAACCCATGTGGTGTGGCAATTGATGCGGCAGGTAATATTTATGTTGCCGACAAAGGCAATAATGCAGTAAAAAAAATCCCGTTTGGCGGAGGTGCTGCTATTACTATAGGTTCGGGTTTTAATCAACCATCGGGTGTTGCTGTTGATGCTGCAGGCAATGTGTATGTAGCCGATTATGGTAACAATGCAGTGAAGATGATACCTGTTGGCGGCGGAAACCCGTTGTCAATAGGTTCGGGCTTTAGCCAGCCAATGGGGGTAGCGGTTGACGGATCGGGGAATATTTATATAGCCAATACAGGAAATAATACAATTGAAAAAATGCCCGTCGGCGCAGGAGCGCCTGTGGTTATCTGCTCTGCAATTATTCATCCAACAAGTGTAGCGGTTGATTTAAAGGGTATTGTATATGCTACTGATGGTGGTAATAAAGTTAAAATAATAAGCCCGGTTGGAGGATTTTATGTTAGTCCGGCTCTACCAAAGGGCCTAAGCATTGATAATGCTACAGGCGCTATTACCGGTACCCCTTTAGTTGAAGATCCTGGATATCTTCGCACTATTACAAGTTTCAATAATACAGGTAGCGTTTCTAAATTTTTATTTTTGCATGTAAACCTTTTGCCACCTCCACTAATCAGTTACAGCAGCCCGCAATCATATGCAAACAATATTGCTATTACACCTTTAACCCCCATAAGCTCGAGCGTTTCAACTGCCGGGTATAGCAGCGCTACAACCAACATGGGGATTGGCCTGGCATTGCCGGTTGGGGTTGCAGTAGATGGAGCAGGGAATGTTTATGTGGCCGATAGCGGTACGGGGCTTGTAAAAAAGATACACAAAGTTGGCGGCGGAACAGTTAGTATAGGTTCGGGCTTTAATACGCCCAGTAGTGTAGCTGTTGACGGCGCTGCGAACGTTTACGTATCTGACAGCGGTAACAACAAGGTTTTCAAGATCCCTGCAGATGGTAGTGCAACGGTAACTATTGGTACAGGATTTAGTAGCCCATCAGGTGTGGCGGTAGACTCATTGGGAAATGTTTACGTGGCCGACAAGGGCAACCACGCTGTGAAAAAAATACCGGCAGGCGGGGGAGCAGTTACTACAATAGGGTCGGGGTTCACTAACCCGGCAAGCGTAGCTGCAGACACGTATGGTAACATTTACCTGGCTGATGCCAGCGATAATGTGATAAAAAAGATACCTGCAGGCGGCGGAAACGCTGTTATTGTAGCGTCTGGTTTCAGCCAGCCTATTGGTGTGTCGGTTGATGCTTCCGGCAATTTATTTGTATCAAATTTTACTAATAATACAGTAAACATGGTACCAGCCGGTGGCGGGGCCATGACTGTTGTTGGCTCTGGTTTTAACCACCCTTACAGTGTAGCTATCGATGCTTCAGGAACCGTTTACGTGGCTGACTACCTTAATAATATCGTGAAGAAAACCATCCCGGTTGGCGGGTTTTATGTAAAACCATCTTTACCGGCCGGTTTAATTTTTAATAGTAATACCGGTGTCATAAGCGGAACGCCAACGGCGGTAAGCAGTACATCTGATTATGAAGTAACAGGATACAATATTTATGGAACTGCTTTGGCTAAAGTAAATATAGTGGTTAACCTTTTGCCACCTCCGTCAGTTAGCTATAATACTCCCCAGGTTTATGTTACGGGTATAGCGATCACGCCATTAGCGCCAACAAGTGCCGGCATCGCAGCTCCTGCATTTAGTAATCTCCCGTATACATTAAACTCAGGTGGCAGCCCCATTGGTGTAACAACCGATGCAGCCGGAAACGTATACATAGCTGACCGGACTGCTAATGCCATCAAAAAAATACCTGTTAACGGTGGGCCGGTTATTACCCTGGCTTCAGGTTTTTTCGGCATAAACACTGTGGCTGTTGATGCCGCTGGTAATATTTACGCAGGCGATTACACTGCAACGTCTCTTAAAATGCTACCTGTTGGTGGTGGGGCACTGGTTGATGTTGGTTCGGGTTTCCTTAATCCAACCGGGATAACATTTGATGCAGTGGGAAACATATATGTAGCCGACCATAACCAAAATGCAGTATACAAGATTCCTGCAGGCGGCGGCCCTATGTTAACATTAGCTTTAGCGATAGGTAACCCATCAGCAATAGCAATTGACGCTACGGGTAATTTATATGTGACTTGCCCCTCAATTAATGCAGTAAAGAAAATACCCGCCAACGGCGGTCCGGTAGTTACGATAGGCTCTGGATTTAATCAGCCATATGGTGTTGCGGTTGATAATTTGGGCAATATATTCGTAGCAGATTTTAGCACTACAGTTAAAATGATTCCTTCAGGAGGTGGCGCTACTATAAGTGTTAGTTCGGGCTATACTCACCCAACCGGAATTGCATTGGATATTGCCGGCCATTTATACATAGCTGACATTATTGGTAATGTAAAACTGGTTAAGCGCGCGGGCGGCTATTATATAAACCCTGCATTGCCGGATGGTTTGGCTTTTGATAACAACACAGGCGTTATCAGCGGTACACCATTAATAGTTAGCCCGGCTAAAAATTATACAGCCATTGCCTATAACGGCAGCGGTGGTAC
>NZ_JAQBOI010000110.1 GCF_028288105.1 Mucilaginibacter sp.
TTTCAATATCGGCAAGTTCCTGTTGTAAAACCGGCTGTAGTGTTTTATACATAATATATGAGTATTAAAGCCGCAAAATTAAACAATAACACGCAATTGAACGGTTATGTGAAACATTTAATATAAATTACGTGTAGCAAACAAACATTTTGCCGCTAAATAGCATTAACCGTAAAAACCCTATATGAGAAGATACGTACTTACCATTTTATTCATACTGGCAGTCTTTACCGTGTCGGCACAACAATATACGTTGTCGGGGCTTATTACGGGTCAAAAAAACGAGGCAGTGCCCTTCACATCTGTGTATATTCGTAACTCTACCTATGGCACTACTGCCAACGAAGAGGGCCGCTATCAGTTTAAGTTAAGCCCGGGCACTTATAATGTTACCTATCGCTTTACAGGTTACCAGGAGCTAACAGAAAACATTACCATTACCGACCATGATGAGGTGCATAATGTGCAGCTTCCGGATGAGATATTTAAGTTTAGCCAGATATCTGACAAGTGGAAACAAAACCTTGACCCCGGCGATACCATTATGCGCATGGTTATTAATAACCGTAAAGTGCACTTAGAAGAAGCAAACAGCTATTCATGTTCGGTTTATATAAAAGGTGTACAAAGGTTATTAAGCTCTCCAAAATCATTAACAAGCGCAGCGGTTAGGAAGGCCTTAGATCTTGATTCTAATGGCCGTGGGATACTTTATCAATCGGAGTTGCTATCTACTTTTAATTTTAAAAGGCCAAATAGAGTAAAAGAAGTTACTATTGCTTCAAAAGAAGCGGGTATAAATACCGCTTTTAGTTACAGCAAAGGATCAGATCTGCAGGTAAATTTTTATAATGATGTAATTAAAATAAATGGCTTAAGCAGCCGTGGCTATGTTTCGCCGGTGGCATCAAACGCGTTTACATTTTACAACTATAAACTAATTGGCAGCACTGTACAAAACGGCCGTACTATTGATAAAATAAAGGTAATTCCGCGGCGCGAAAACGGCCAGTATTTTCAGGGATATATTTATATAGTTGAAGGCGACTGGCGCATTTACACTGCAGATCTTTTGCTTACCAACAAAATGAATAGTCTTAATCTGGTTGATACGCTTAATATAAGCCAGCAATATATACCCATTACCGATAGTGTTTGGATGCCAACGGCCGTACAGCTCAACTTTAGCGGATCGGTATTAGGGTTTAAATTTGGCGGTTATTACCAGGGCATTTACAATAACTATAAAATTAACCCCACCTTCCCCGAAGGCTTTTTTAATGGCGAAGTATTAAGGATAGATACAGCCGCCAATAGTAAAATCAGCAATTACTGGAGCGCAAATCGCCCCGTACCCCTAACCCCGTTAGAAACCCGCGATTATCAAAAGAAAGACAGCCTTGCCGCCTACAAAAAAACAGACCAATATTTAGATTCGATACAACATACTAAAAACAACATTAACTACCCTGGTTATTTAATATTTGGGTACAGCGCCAGCAATCGCAGCGAAAAAGATTCCCTTTATGTTTTCCCTTTTCTACAAACGTTTTATTACAATACGGTAGAAGGTTTTGGAATAAATGCGAAAGTACGCTATACTCACGTAATTGATGAATTGCATTCGTACAGCATTACCCCGGCCGTACGTTATGGCTTTGGTAATAAACTTTTTAGCGCCAACATACACAGCGAGTACCTGAACGACCCATTCCATAACGCAAAATATTATGTAGACTTTGGCAGCGATGTGCTCGATCTGAATAACGTAGGCACCCGCTCTTTATATTTTAACACACTGAGTACATTACTATCAGAAAACAACTATGTAAAATATTACCGGTCGCAGTATGCGGGCTTTGGCTATCAGCGCGAGCTATGGAATGGTATTTTATGGATGGGCGGTTTAAATTATGCAAGCCGCAGTCAGTTATATAATACTTCTTTTGGCCATATACGGGATGTAAAAAACAAAGAGTACACCTCTAACAACCCATTAGCCCCACCGGGAACACCGGCTGACGACCATTCGTTTTTGTTCCCGCAGAACCAGGCTTTAACATTTAAAACATCGGTTACTTTCTCGTTCGATCAGCAATACATAACCAGGCCAACCGGTAAATTCAATTTACCATCAAAATATCCAACGCTTACCGTTAACTATCGTAAGGGGATAAAGAGCGTGTTGGGTTCTGATGTTGATTACGATTTTGCTTCGGCAGATATTTCTCAATCAAATATCCGGATCGGGCTAACCGGCTTCTCATCCTTCAAATTAACAGGGGGCGATTACTTTAATAACAACACCCTGTACTATATGGATTATTACCATTATTTAGGTAACCAGGGTACCACCTTCGATCCTACTTATATTGGCAGTTTCCACTTCCTGCCTTTTTATACCTACAGCACAAACGGCGCATTTTTCGAAGCTCACTATCAGCATAACTTTGCGGGATCAATATTAAATAAAGTGCCATTTGTAAGGAAATTAAAACTCGAAGAAGTAATAGGCGCCAACTA
>NZ_JAQBOI010000168.1 GCF_028288105.1 Mucilaginibacter sp.
TTGAGGAATCCGCCGCATGGGTATTATTCGGGTCACCAGTACCCGCTTTAGCAACAGTATCTTTTGTACCGCCTAAAGTGGCTTTGCTGCGGTCGCCGGTGCAGGCTGTTATTGATGCTGATAAAAGAATAAGTACTGCTATATATCTTAATGCTTTCATGGTTGTTAAATAATAATTTATATAATTAACATCCCCATAAATTAAATGTTTGCCATAGCCTAAAAACAAAAAAGCCCCAACAAGTCGGGGCTGTAAATTATATATAACTGTTTATTATTTTATCTCGAAAACGGCCTGGATCTGGAAACTCAGTTTTATCTTTTTAAAATCGATATCAGACTCGGGCGCCGCTGCGTCGGCCGCAGCTGATTTAAACATCACATTTGCGTACATACGCGGTTGCGGGAAACTGCTGTTATCACTTTCGGTAATATTTAAAGCACTGCCTAATTTATCGCCTAAACCGTTCACCAAAAACGATGCTTTATCCCTTGCAGCAAGCAGCGCTTGCAGTTTCAGTTTGTTTTTTATCTCGTTAATTTTCGAGTAGTCGTAGCTATCAATATTGGTGCTTTGGATGCCCTTAGGATCAATTTTGCTCATTATCTGGTTAAACTTATTCAGATCGCGAAATTTAACACCATATTGTTTGCTGGCCAAAAAGTCGGGGTTTTTCTTTTTCTCCGTTTCGTAATTCCATGATGACAGGTTGTTCACCGTGAAATCTTCTTTAGCAATACCCGCTTCGGCGATTGCTTTTTCCAACTGGTTTTCTAACTGACTAATAGTAACCTTCTTTTTACCGTTCAAATATTCTTTTAATGATATGGATACGTTGATAATATCGGGAGTAACCTCTTGCTCGGCAATGCCGGTAACTTCAATTTTACGGCGCAGATCTGTGTTTTGTGCAAACGCCCCAAATGTGATGGCAACTAATGCGGCTAATAAAAATAATTTCTTCATAAGGATTAAATATATATGTATAGTGTAGAGTTAATTACGTGCCGATAGTTTAATTTGAAACATGTAATAAATATAAAGTGCAACCCCTAACAGGGTTGTGTGTTTTAACACGATGATAATAAAAGTAGTAAGGAAATATTAAGGAGAGAAAATATTTGTATAATGTTAAGACGTGGGCATTAAGGCGCGAAGTATCGCGCCTCTACATTTATGCCTTCTCGTAGAGACGTGATACTTCACGTCTCCCGTAGGCAGGCAAACAAAAAAAGCCCCGATAAATCGGGGCTTTGAATATTGTGTAAGAAGCTTTTACTCCTCTACCATTTCACTATTAGGGCTGCTCACTTCGGGCTCTTCATGTTTAAAGTAGCGCTTTTGGTTGAGCAGTATCATTATAACACCTATTGATATAGCGGCATCGGCCAGGTTAAATACCGGGCGGAAGAAAATGTATTCTTCACCACCCCATAACGGCACCCAGTTAGGAAATTGCCCTGTTAACAGCGGGAAGTAAAACATATCTACCACACGGCCGTGAAATACACCGGCATAGTGGTAGATGATACCATAAAAAGTAGAATCAATTATATTACCCAATGCACCGGCCAGTATAAGGGCCACCATCATAATTAAACCACGATGATATTTGTGTTTTATAAGAAACACCAGCGCGTAACCTATGCCACAAACAGCAACAATGCGAAACAGCGTTAAAGCAAGCTTACCCAGCTCGCCACCCAGTTCCATGCCAAAGGCCATGCCGTTGTTTTCGGTATAATGCAACATGCCCCTATTACCAAGGAAACGAATTTCTTCGCCCAGGAACATGTGTTTTCTTACCCAGATCTTTATGATCTGGTCAACAAGGATAATAAATGCAGCAGTTAAAAAAGGTTTTGTATACGCCGCCTTCATTTATTGCTTCAATTTAGCTTCCATAGTTAACGTTGTGTGCGGAACTGCACGCAGGCGTTCTTTAGGGATCAGCTTACCGGTTTCGCGGCAAATACCGTAGGTTTTATTCTCGATACGTACCAAAGCGGCCTCTAACTGCTCAATAAATTTCTTTTGGCGGGCAGCTAACTGATTAATTTGTTCTTTCTCCAACGTCGCAGATCCGTCTTCCAGTGTTTTATAAGTACCGGCAGTGTCATCTGTACCGTTCGCGTTTGGCGAACTTAATGAAGTAGCCAGTGCATTCAGCTCTTCTTTCGAACTGCGTAATTTTTCTAATAATAGGTCCTTAAATTCTTTTAATTCTGAATCAGAATACCTTGTTTTTTCGTTTTCCATTTAACTTTTACTTATAGCAATCAAAATTTCGTACTCGTCAATAACGGCTTTTACGCCTTCAGTTAGCTGAGTATCAAGCACAAGGCTATCAGCTAAAATTTCGGCGCAAATATAGGATAAATTATTTTCCACCGCAGTCCAGATCTTGGGGCCACAGTTTACGTGTACGTTTATCCTGTCGGTTACCTCAAACTCTTTGTTCTTGCGTTCGTTTTGTACACGGTTTACAAATTCGCGGGCAATACCCTCCTGTTCCAACTCGTTGGTTATCGTAACGTCTAAAGCTACGGTTAGTTTTCCTAAATTTGCAACTTGCCATCCGGGAACATCTTCCGCTATAATTTCAACATCAGAAAGTAGTATCTCATACTTACCATTAAGCACAGGTACTTGACCTTCGCTTTCCAGTTTTGTGATATCTTCCTGGCCAAAACCATTTATCGCCGCGGCTACATCTTTCATATCCTTACCAACCTTAGCGCCCAGGGCTTTAAAGTTTGGTTTTATCTTTTTCTTAATAAAACCTGCGGCATCCGTAATATACTCAATGTCCTTGATATTAGTTTCAGATAATACCAGTTCTTTAACCTTTTCTATCTGTACCTTAAAATTCTTATCCAGTATAGGCAATAAAATTTTACCCAACGGGCGGCGAACAGGGATCTCAATTTTTTTACGAAGCGATAACACCAGCGATGATATATCCTGCGCCATTTGCATACGCTCTTCCAAAGCGGTATCCACTAAATCGTTATGATATTCCGGATAGTAGGCCAGGTGTACCGATTCAAATTCCTCTTTACCGGTAACACTGTTCAGATCGGTATATAAACGCTCTGCAAAAAACGGCGCAATGGGCGACATTAATTTGCTGATAGTGATCAAACAGGTATAAAGCGTTTGGTAAGCCGATAGCTTATCGTCCGAATTATCTGACCTCCAGAAACGGCGGCGACTTAAACGGATGTACCAGTTACTAAAGTGTAAGTCGACAAATTCCTGTATAGCACGGGCAGCTTTGGTTGGCTCAAAATCGGCATAGTAGCCATCAACTTCTTTGCTTAAGGTGTTTAACAGGGATATTATCCAACGGTCAAGCTCGGGGCGTTTATCTAAAGCTATCTCGGCTTCTTCGTACTTAAACTTATCGATGTTGGCATAAAGCACAAAGAAAGAGTAAGTGTTATACAACGTACCGAAGAACTTGCGGCGAACCTCGTCCAGGCCTTCAATATTAAATTTAAGGTTATCCCATGGCGATGCATTGCTGATCATATACCAGCGGGCAGCATCGGCACTGTATTTTTCTATTGTTTCAAACGGATCAGCTGCATTACCAAGTCGTTTAGACATTTTGTTCCCATTCTTATCCAGCACAAGTCCATTAGACACTACGTTTTTGAATGCAATACTGTCGTTGAGCATTACTGCGATAGCGTGAAGTGTGAAAAACCATCCGCGGGTTTGGTCAACACCTTCAGCGATAAAATCTGCAGGATAAATTGCCCCCTCTAAACCTGCCTGTCCGGCAGGCAGGTCTCCCCCGGAAGGGGAGAGTTTCCCTTGCGCGTGGCGTCTCCAGTACTCCAGAAATTCTTTAGGGGTTATATCACCCAATCTGCCGGAGGGGGTTGGGGGAAGGCCCCATTGCGCATATGGCATAGCACCTGAATCAAACCAAACATCGATCAGATCCGGTTCGCGAAGCATTTTTTTGCCTGTTGGCGATACCAGGAATACATCATCCACGTAAGGACGATGCAGGTCTTTGATTTCAGATCCGGCTTTCATAAATCCGGCTTTTACTGATTTTTCAATTTCAGCCTCAAGCTCTGCGATAGAGCCTATGCAAATCTCTTCCGACCCATCGGCTGTTCTCCAGATCGGCAATGGGGTTCCCCAGAAACGCGAACGGGATAAATTCCAATCGACCAGGTTTTCCAGCCAGTTACCAAAACGTCCTGTGCCGGTTGCTTCGGGTTTCCAGTTGATGGTTTTATTCAATTCAACCATTCGATCTTTTACTGCGGTAGTATTGATAAACCAGCTATCCAGCGGATAATATAAAATTGGTTTATCCGTACGCCAGCAATGCGGATAACTGTGCTCGTATTTCTTTACATCAAAGGCTTTATTGTCTTCCTTTAATTTAATAGCAATTAAAACATCAGTTGGCCTGAATTCCGGATC
>NZ_JAQBOI010000180.1 GCF_028288105.1 Mucilaginibacter sp.
TGGTAAAGGAGCAGATCCGTATTGCCCGTGGCGAAGCTATCAGCTTTAAGCAGGAAGATCTGAAAATACAAGGCCACGCCCTTGAGCTGCGCGTTTATGCGGAAGACCCCGACAATAACTTTTTACCAGATATAGGCACACTGCAAACCTACGTTACCCCTAAGGGCCCGGGCGTTAGGGTTGATGATGGCTTTGAACAAGGTATGGAGATCCCTATCTATTATGACCCAATGATAGCCAAACTCATTACTTATGGTAAAGATCGTACAGAAGCTATTGAGCGTATGATACGTGCTATTGATGAATATAATATTACAGGTATTACCACGACGTTAAGCTTCGGCAGGTTTGTAATGCAGCATGAAGCTTTTACATCGGGCAATTTTGATACACACTTTGTTAAAAAATATTTCACCCCCAAATCCCTGCAAACTGGTACCGAAGAGGAAGCATTAATAGCGACATTGATCATGGAGAAGTTATTAAGCGCTAAAAAGGTTGCCTTTGCTGAAACAGCCGGAGTGGTAGAGAGTAATTGGGTTAGGAATAGGAGAGGATAGAGCCAAGAGAAAAAAAACAACAATCAAGGCGCTGATTTCCAGTTTTTTGGCCTGTTTTTCTGTCAGGCCACCGCTCGTTCATCACCAGTCCTAAATCCTATATATTTCACTAATCCGCTTCATCCCGGTTCAGACTACACCAAACCCTCCAGTTCCTCAATCAATGCCACTTGTCCGGGGATGATCTTTACCTTTGCTGTATCCACAGTAAACCAACCGGCACGGTCAATTTCGGGGAAACTTGTTTTCTTGCCTGATTTTGGCGGCCATTCTATTTCGAAGAGATTGCTAACAATTTTTTCGGGATCTAAATCGCCTTCAACAGCCCATGCATGTACTACTTTGCCGCTTTTTTGCTTTATTGGTTGCAGTTTTATAAAGTTACCGTTAATGGGTTGGCCGGTTTCTTCTTCAAACTCGCGCTGTGCTGCGGAAAGTGGCTCTTCCCCATCAATGTATTCGCCTTTGGGGATAGACCACGCCCCATCATCCTTTTTACGAAAGAATGGCCCGCCGGGGTGCACAAGGAAAACCTGTAGTAAACCGTCTGTCAATCTGTATAATAGTATCCCCGCGCTTTGCTTTGGCATAAAATTGTTTTAATGGCAAATTAGCAAAACACAAAGTATTATAGTTAGTTTTATAGTAATAGATTTCTGTATTTAACCTTATTGCTATGGAAGACACCCGCTGGAAAAAATTTAAGCTTTGTGGCGATTACAATGTTGATATGCGCAGCTTGTACCTGGCCTGGTCTACCCCAGCCGGATTGGAAAAATGGTTTCTGCGTAAAGCAGATTTTTATACCGTGCCTATGCGCCTGCGTACCGCCAATGAGCAAATATCAAAGGAGGATACATACACTTGGTATTGGCATGGTTACGGTAATGAGGTTGTGCAAAAAGGGCAGATACTGGAAGCTAATGGCCAGGATTTTTTAAAATTTAGTTTTACGGGCGATAGTATTGTGAGTGTTTCATTATCTACCCGCCACGGGTTAACCATCATAGAACTGGAACAGCAGGATATTCCGCAAGAGAGCGATCCGGAGAAAAATTTGCTGGTACAATGCCAAATAGGATGGACTTTTTACCTGGCTAATCTAAAATCGGTTATGGAGGGTGGTAAGGACCTGCGAAATAAAAGAGTTGAATTAACCAGTTGTTTTAAGTAAGGCGCAACTTTTTAAGTTAAAGACAACTTTATTACACTAATCTTTCGTGTTTCTTTATGGTGGATTTTGTTTAAGGTAATTGAAATTTTTTTTGTATAAACGATTATAAATGAAGTACTTTTGGCTTAAATAATTAATCTTATCACCATTTTATGATTACCAAATTTAGATCGATAGCTGTTATAGCTTTATTAGCAACCGCAGTGTTATCTTACTCATCTTGTAAAAAGGATACCACATCTACAGCAAAAAACGACAGTGCTGATATCGCTACTAAAATTGCTGTTAACCTTTATAAGTCATTTGCCAATACCATTACCAGCCAAAGCAGCTTAACAGGTTTACCTGTGATAAATAGTGTGCGTAATGGCAAAAAGGTTAACGATCTTACCTGCGGCCAGTATATTGAGCAACCCTATAATAATATTTATACCAAAGGGGACTCCATTAAAGATGTTATGACGGGTTCAAATAAATTTGTGATAAGCTGTGGTGCAAATAACCAGCCTAACGGTTACACTTATACCGGCAGCTATGTAAACACAGGTTTTAACCCATTTAATACCTATGATTTAACCGTTAAAGAAAATTATACACTTAAAGCTTTAGCGCCTGAATTTGCAAAAATGCAGGTTGATGGTAACCAAACTTCGATTGTTAAAACGTTTACAAAAAAAGATGGCGAATCAATGGTTCAAAACAATGCTTATGTATTAACCGGTTTGATCGTAGATTCATCATCAAGGCCTTTTGATATTACTGCGGGTAAAGCAACTTTTGTTTCACATGGCACTAATGCAGGAAGGGACTTTAATTATGCCGGTGCTATTGAGTTTTTGGGCAATCATAAAGCTAAAGTGTCATTTGATGGAAAAGTATTTAATGTTGAAATACTATAGTATATACCCTACATAAAAACTAAAAAAGCGGATAACCTAAAGTTATTCGCTTTTTTTATGATGGTACGATAACATACAGCATACTCAAAAATCTGTATTTTTGCAACCATATGTTTACAGGAATCATTGAAGCTTTAGGAAAAGTAACCGATTTGCGACAGGAGCAGGGCAACCTGCATATCACCGTGACATCAAGTATTGCACAAGAGTTGAAAATAGACCAGTCGGTGGCGCATAATGGCGTTTGCTTAACGGTTATTGCTTTAGCCGATGGTACGCACACGGTTACCGCTATTGAAGAAACGCTGAACAAAACCAGCATAGGCCACTTAAAAGTTGGCGAACCTGTAAACCTGGAACGCTGCATGCAAATGAACGCCCGGCTGGATGGCCACATTGTTCAGGGGCATGTTGACCAAACCGCCACCTGTACAAAATTTACCGAATTGGATGGCAGCTGGGAATATACCTTTGAATATGATGCAGCCTTAGGAAACGTTACCGTAGAAAAAGGCTCCATTTGCGTAAACGGCATTAGCCTTACAGTAGTAAACTCCGGCCCTAATTACTTTTCGGTAGCTATAATACCTTACACCTTTGAGCATACCAACCTGCATAATGTGCGCGAAGGTTCTGTGGTAAACCTGGAATTTGATATTATAGGCAAGTATGTTGCCCGCTTAATGAACCGCTAACGGTTTAATACTGCAACCCTGCTTTTTGAATAATCAATAAAGCTTTTTTGCTTATCAATAGGGGGCTTGCCTGCCAGATATTTCTTGTAATACTTAACAGCGCTTTTCTTGTCTTTAAGATTAGTATCATAAAGGTTCGCCAGCGAATAATATATCAGTGGCGTTTCATCAAACTGCAGGCTTTTTTGGTAAGCTGTTACCGCTTTTTTGTATCGGTAAAGTTTCTCGTTACTATCTGCCATTTCACCGTAATATGCGCCGGTATTTGGAGATATACCTTCAGTGATGGCTTTCTGCAGATAAAATATAGCCATGTTTTGATCTTTTAACGCCTTATAGCCTAATGCGGTGTAATAATAACTGGTTTCGTTACGGGCTATCTCATCCATCGCCATAAAAGTGGATATACTGCAATCGTAGTTTTTGGTATTATAATAAGCAACCCCAAGTTTGGTTAACACCTGGCCCGACTGGTTACCATAATCAACCAGCTTTAAGCAGGTATTAATAGTTTCGGGCCATTTCTTTTGGGCGTATTGCAGCTTCATCAGGCTGTTTAGCAATATAATATTCTCCGGATCGGCGGCAATGGCCGCGCTTAAAACCTTCTCCGCCTGTCCGTTAAATTTCATGTTCACATAAATATCGCTTAGGTCTGATGCTATATCTGGTTCGGCAGGGTTAAGGTGATTGGCCTTTTGCAGGTAAAATATAAATGATGTAAGTTCATTTTTATCGTGGCTTATCTGCGCCAGTTGCTTGTAAACCATAAAGTTGGTGGTATCTCGGGCTATAATGCACTTATAATACGTTTCTGCCTTGATTATATTCCCTCTGCGCATGTTTAGCCCGCCGAGGCTATAAAGCACAGGTGTGTTTGTAGAATCTATATTATAGATTCGCTGATAATAGTTTTCTGCATCGGCCAGGCGGCCAGCCATGTTTGATGTATAGGCCAGCTGGCCTAATGCTTTGGTATTGATTATAGGTTCGGCGTATGCCTGCTTCAAATAATCAGCAGCTTCGGTAAAACGCTGGTTCTGGTAATAATCTAACAATAAAGCGTCATCAACCTTACTGGTTTGTTGCGCAAAAGCGCCTATTGATGAAAGGCAAAAGATCAGAAGATAGAGGATAGATTTCATATAACTAAGTTATTAGTTATATGTGATATTTCCAAATTTTAAACAATTTGGCATTCTTATGGTTGTAGATATAAATAAAATAAGATACCTATGGATAAGATACGGAAATTTGAATTGATGGAAAAGATTGTCCATGAATTAGAAGATTTAAAGAATAGTCAGCAGGCTATCATCACCAAATTAGCTAAGATCGAAGTGGACAATTTTGACCTGGCCAATAAGAGACTGGAAAAAGACCTGCCTGATATGCACCAGCGTGTTACCGATAACCTTGATACTATTGCCAGCATACTACAGGATTTTGCCAGCCAAACCGATGAGTATAGCAGCAAGAACAACATCTCGGCATTAAAAGAACAGGAAGAAATAAACAAATTGTAAACTTACAATTTTTGAAAAGAGAAGCCCCGGATAGGGGCTTTTTTTGTTTACAAACTTTGCTTCATTCCGAAGTGGCTCTGAAGCCTCACCTAAATCCTCTCCAAAGGAGAGGACTTGAGGAGGCCAATCAGAACCCTCACCTTTGGAGAGGGCAGGGTGAGGCTGGAATATTACCTCAAACTCTCTTTAAAAAACTTTACAGCCATATCTCCAACCAATTCATGTACCGCATGCCGATCAATAGAAGGGTCATCATTAAATATCACACCGCCGGTTTTCTTTATCTCGGGTATGGCTTCATTAAGGAAAACATAATGGGCTGCCTTCCCGAAGACTATAAAAAGCTTTGATTTGGGCATTAACTGGTGGTAATGCGCCGCATTGGTTTTAACAGGGGCAATACTATCACTTTGGGCACCTACAATAAACATGGGTATATCCACATCTTTAAACTGGCTTTGCTTAACAAACCCTTGCCCAATTGCAGGGCAAATGCTAAACACCGCTTTTATCCTCTTATCTTTTAAAGGAGGGCTTTTTACAAATGATGCCTCAACTTCTTTCTCATCCAAAACATCTTTTAAATTGGGGAACTCTGGTATGGTGATCTCTTTTAATCCCTGCGAGGTATTAGTAAAGTCGTTCATAGCCTTTAGGTCTAATTTAGCCCCGGCCAAAGCAACAACGGTATAACCACCGATAGAGAATCCGGCCGCGCCGATGTGCTGACGATCTATCACCTTATCAAATTTGGGGTTGTTCAATAATTGGGTTAGCACAAAGCTGATATCCTGCGCCCGCTGCCACGGCGTTACAAAGTTAATAGCTATTTTATTATCGTACGTATTACCCCAATGATCCACCGCCGCTACTATGAAACCTTGCTTAACAAGCATATCTGCCAGCCACTCCATAGTCATGCGACCACCGCCTGTACCATGCGAGATCATAATAAGCGGGTGTTTTCCGGAAGGGAGGTTTGCGTTCCTTACTGTAGGTTCATGCAGAAAAGGGAAATCTTGCTTAAGTGCAGGTGCCTTACTATTATTTGTTGTTGGATACCAGATCTCGGTAATTAGGGGGCGTTTGCGTGCGGTATCGTTATAACGAAAAGTTTGCTCGCCAATAAGCGTTTGGGCAAATACCGATGCCGGCAGCAGTAATAATATTAAGAGGATATGTTTTGCTTGCATGATTCTTATTTGATACACAAAGCAAGTTATTTAAAACCAGTGGCTTATTGACAAATGTCAATAATTTACCTTTTTGATTTCAGGCGACTCAGGGTTTCCTGCGATATGCCCAGGTAATCGGCAATGATTTTTGATGGCAGTCTTTGTATGAGGGTAGGGCTGGTTTCCATCAGCAATTGGTAACGCTGTTTGGCATCCATGGTAATAAGGCTTTCAATACGCTTTATAGAGGCTATATAATCTTTCTCTAAACTTATACGGTATACATGCTCCCAACCAGGAAAGGTATCCAGCAGCGCATGAAAATCGTGCTGACTAATGTAAAGCACATCACTTGGCTCAATACTTTGTATAGCTGCCAGCGATGGTTCCTGTAAATTAAAACTGGGGAAAGCAGTACCAAAACGGCCTTCGGTTACCAGGAATCGAGTAGATTCTTTGCCGTTCACATCCAGCATAAACACCCGTAAACAACCCGAGTTTACAAAATAGATATAAGGGGCTATATCGCCGGCTTGCAGCAGTATCTCGTTACGCTTGGTAGTTTTATGCCTGAATTTTTTGCAGAAGATATCCAGTTGCTCATCATCAATAGGCATTGCAGCGCTGATGAATTGTTGGAGTTGGTGGTAGGGGTTTTGGGTGGATGGCATTTTTTTTCTGAACCTTGATTTAAGGATTTAAGATTACAAGATAAGAAATCAAGCCGATCCTTTAATCAAAAAATCATGATTCAGAAATCCGCGTTAGGGATTGAAGCGGATACCGGCCCGTGGCTAATGCCTGTGCAGTATGAGCATAAAGCCTGGGCCGCAGGCAACGCCATATTGATACCTGATTATTAATTATTCCTCACCGCCTATGCTTTTCCCCTTCATCGCTGTACTAATAGCTACATCCATTACACGCTCGGCAAAGGGGCGGGTAAAGTTATTCAGCTCATCAATTTTGGCGTGGATAAGGTCTTTATCACCGGTGCTTAGGGCAGCTTTAAGGGCTTCTAACTGGATATGCGTTTCGGTTACTTCTTCAGTAGTTAATAACTGGCCATTCTTTTCCAGGAAACGCTCAACGGTGTACACCATTTGCTCGGCTTCAGTTTTAGCCTCTATCAGCATACGGGCGCTCACATCATCTTTAGCATGGGTGATGCTGTCCATCAGCATTTGTTCAACCAGGTCATCGGTAATACCATAAGCCGGTTTTACTTCAACTTCCTGTTTAACGCCGCTGCGTAATTCAATGGCCTGTATTTTTAATATGCCATCGGCATTCAGTATAAAGTTGATATCTACCTTAGGGAAACCGGCAGGCATAGCAGGGATTCCTTTCAGCTCAAACTCGGCCAGTTTACGGTTTTCGCTGATCAAGTCGCGTTCGCCCTGGTAAACGGCTATCTTCATGTTTACCTGGCCATCTTTCGATGTAGTGTATTGTCGGCCAGCCTTAGTAGGGATCTTGGAGTTACGGGGGATAATGGTATCCATCAAGCCACCCATAGTTTCGATACCTAAGGATAACGGGGTAACATCAAGCAGTAAAATATCGCTGCGGTTACCGGCCAAAACATCGGCCTGTATAGCGGCACCAAGGGCAACAACTTCGTCTGGGTTAATGCCATCATGCACCGGGCGACCAAAAAACTCGGCCACCATCTTTTTAACCAGCGCTGTGCGGGTACTTCCGCCAACCATTACTACTTCATCAATATCGGCGGTGGTCAGTTTTGCATCTTTTAACGCATTTTGGCAGGCAGTAATAGTTTGCTGTACTTTTGGTAATATCAGTTCTTCAAAGGTATTACGGTCTATAGTGCACCAGATATCGCCTATCTTTTCGTTAAAAATACTTTGATGCGCAAATGCTTTCTTGGCTTCTTCGGCTTTTAGGCGAAGTTCCTGGGTAAGCTCGCGGTTGTTAGCCAGTTCGGCTTTATCTATGTTGTTTTTTTCTATCCAATAGTCGGCAATGGCACGGTCAAAATCATCACCACCTAAAAAGGTGTCGCCGTTGGTAGATAGTACTTCGAAAATGCCATTTTGAATCTGTAGGATAGAAACATCAAAGGTGCCACCGCCCAAATCGTATACAGCAATGGTTTTTGTCTCTTCGGGGTTTAAGCCAATGCCGTAGGCAAGGCTGGCTGCGGTAGGTTCGTTTACAATACGTAATACGTCAAGTCCGGCCAGTTTACCGGCATCGCGGGTTGCCTGGCGCTGCGAATCGTTAAAATAAGCAGGCACGGTTATCACCGCACGGTTAACCGGGGTTTTAAGGGCATGCTCGGCACGTTCTTTCAATTCCTTTAATATCAGGCCCGAAAGCTCGATAGGGTTATAAAACTTATCGCCAACCTTAATTTTTACAAGGTTTTCGCTGTCGTCGTCAATGATTTTATACGAGAAAAAGTTCTGATAATTTTTTACGTCGGCATACGAGCGCCCCAGTAAACGCTTAACGGAAAATACGGTATTCTGTGGGTCGGTTATCAGGAAACCTTTTGCTTCGTTACCCACTGTAATATCACCCGCTGCGCCAAAATGGACAACAGAAGGCACCAAAACGCCTTTGCCGGTATCGTTTATCACCTTCGGGTTTTTATCCGGGTCGATAAAAGCAACCAACGAGTTTGTAGTACCCAGGTCTATACCTACAATAATATCTTCTTTTTGTATTGAACCTGTTGCCAGGTTGATGGAAACTTTAGCCATAGTAAATTATAACAAAGCGCAAATGTACTTAGTTTTAAGGGATGGAGTGTCATATGGATTTCGGATTTTGGTTGAACCGGGATTTATTGGTGATGTGGGCGTTGCCTGCGGCCGGGCTTTACACTCATACGCGCACGGGCCTTAGCCACGGGCCGGTATCTGCTGCAATCCCCTAACGCAATTATCCGTTAGTATGAATGTGATTCTGAAAATTGTTAAATCCTGAAAATTCTGATTTAGATTATTTACTTTCATCCCATAATGAAACGACTGCTGCTGCCACTACTACTTTTTACCGCCACATTTACTTATGCACAGCAGTTTGGCGGTAATCCGCCATCTATAAAGTGGAAGCAGGTGAACACACCTGTTGCCAGGGTGATATTTTCGCAGGGGATGGACTCTGCAGCGTTACGCGTGGCCGAAACCATACAACGCATGAACCGCCTGATACAACCTACTATTGGCTACAAGCAAAGGCAGGTGAGCATAGTGCTGCAAAACCAAACCACTATATCTAACGCTTATGTAGGCCTGGCGCCGTTTCGCAGCGAGTTTTACTTAACAGCCGGGCAAAACAGCTTCGATGTGGGTAGCCTGCCATGGCCCGAGCAGCTGGCTATTCATGAGTTTAGGCATGTGCAGCAATACAATAACTTTAATGTTGGCCTGTCGCACGGCCTGCGGGTTATTTTTGGTGAAGGCGGCCAGGCGCTGGCCAACGCGCTATCGGTACCCGACTGGTTTTTTGAGGGAGATGCGGTGTATAACGAAACGCTGGTAAGTCAGCAGGGCAGGGGGCGGTTGCCTTATTTCTTTAACGGTTACCGGTCGTTATGGGCGGCAGGGAAGGATTATAGCTGGATGAAGCTGCGCAATGGCTCCTACCGGGATTATACACCAAACCATTACCCGTTGGGGTATATGATGGTAGCTTACGGGCGCGAGCAATACGGTAACGACTTTTGGAAAGGTGTTACGCACGATGCAGCAGCATTCAATACAGGGTTTTTCCCCTTGCAAGGCGCTATTAAAAGGCACACGGGTGTAGAGTATGCCAACTTTAGAAATGCCGCTTTAAATCACTTTAAAAAGCAATTTGAGAATGACAAATCTGATAAGCCTGACAATAAAAACCAACACTTTATAGCTGACCACGAATACCCCGCTTATGTAAACGATAGTACACTTATCTACCTTAAAACGACCTACAAACACATACCACAATTTATTATAAAAACAGGTAGCAGGGAAAAGGTTATAGCTGTACAGGGCATCACCACCGATAATTTTTTTAGTTACTATAATGGTAAAATAGTATACGCCGCGTACCGGCCCGATATCCGCTGGGGATACCGCAATTATAACGAGTTGGTGGTGCTTGATGTAAACACGGGTAAAGAGCATCGCATCACCCGTAAAACAAAGTATTTTTCGCCCGCCTTTAGTGCCGATGGCAAAATTATTGTAGCCGTGCAGGTTGCACCAACAGGCAAAAGCGAGTTGCATTTGCTTAATGCTGCCGATGGTAAGCTGTTGGCCGCATTGCCTAACACTGCAGGCCTATTTTATACCTACCCTAAATTTTATGGGGATGGCAAACTGATCTCGGCTGTTCGTAATAGCAAAGGCGAAATGTCATTGGCTTTGGTTGACATTAAATCGGGAGCTACCAGGTACCTGCTACCCTTTAGTTTTGAGCCGATCGCTTTTCCGCAGGTGCAGGGCGATAGGGTTTACTTCACCAAAACTGCTGGGTTAAATGACCGTTTATTTGCGTTGGAAATAGCCAATAATCGCCTTTTTGAAGTACAGAAAACGCCTAAAAACGGCTCAATTGGATACTACCAATCCACACTCAACCAAAACAAGCTGGCATGGACAGGTTTTACCGCTTTTGGCTACCAGTTAAATGAAGTTAAGCGCAGCGACATACACTTAATACCTATAAATAATTCGCAAGCGTTTTCGGCCCTGCCGGATATGGGTATCAGTGTGCTTAAAAATGATAGCGCCAGCAATGTATCGGCATCTGTAAAACCCGATTCGCTTCCTATCACCAATTATAGTAAGCTGCATGGCCTGTTCAATTTTCACAGTATTTTCCCGTCGCTTAACGATCCTAATTACTCTCTGCAGTTGGTTGGGAATAACGTATTAAATACTTTCCAGTCACAGCTTACCTTTACCTATAACCGCGATGAAGGTTACAAGCAAATAGGTTACGAAGCCGCGTACGGGGCGTTTTTTCCTTACCTACTTGCCGGTGCCGATTATACTTTTGACCGCCGCGGTTTTTACAACGGCAACAGCATTTACTATAACGAAACCGCTATACATGCCGGCTTGCAGGTACCCTTAGATCTTTCGGTTGGTAAATATTCAACGGCATTATCATTAAGTAGTAGTGTGTATTATAGCCGTAATACTTTCCAGGAGGCGTTTCGCAGCATGTTTAAGGATAGTTATTATACCTATCTGAGCAATACCATCAGTTTCAGGAATCAATCGCAACAGGCTAAGCAAAATATTAATCCGCACTTCGCGCAAAGCATCAGCGTTAATTATAAAACAGCCATTGCCGGCCGGGATGCTAACCAATTGCTGACTACCGGCACCTTTTACTTCCCGGGTTTAGCTGTTAACCATAGCTTTGTAGTAAGCGGTGCTTATCAACACAGGGGGCAAAACAATGGTATAGGTTTTTCAAACGATTTTCCTTTCTCGCATGGTTACACCGCCGAAAACCTTGATGACATGAATAAGGTGGCGGTAAGCTATCATTTCCCAATTGCTTACCCCGATGCTGGTGTGGCCAACCTGCTATATATCTTACGACTGCGCGGAAATGTTTTTTACGAACAAACACACGCTACTGCCTATAACTTTTATACCGATGGCAGTGAATTTAAAGCGAATTTCAGATCAGCAGGGGCGGCCTTATTTTTTGATACTAAATGGTTTAACCAGGGGGCGGTATCATTTGGTGTACGGTACAGCCGTTTGTTAGATAACGACATTTTTGGCGGCAGCGGCCGAAACAGGATAGAGATAGTGCTGCCGGTGAGTATATTTTAGGTGTAGAGGCATTACAAGATGCCGAACCATTTAAGCACTCGTCGCAGACGAGCGCAAGGATATCAACAAAAAAGCACCGCTATATAGCAGTGCTTTGTATATCATCAAGTCGAAGTATCTTAGGTAGTATAACCCAGAATTTTTAATACCTGTTTACTGTTTTGTTCCTCGCCAAATACCTCAAAATTGAAAGTTTCATCCCTGTTTCTGCGGATGATAACATGCTTAGGCGATGGCAGCAGGCAATGATGGATGCCACCGTAACCGCTTAATACTTCCTGGTAGGCGCCGGTGTTAAAAAAGCCCAGGTATTGCACCTTACGGGTTTTTGGCATAAACACACTGTTCATATGCGCTTCCTGGTTGTAATAATCCTGTCCGTCGCAAGTAATACCGCCTAAGTTAACACGCTCGTATTCGCTGTCCCAGTTGTTAACGGGTAGCAAAATGTATTTTTGGTTAAGCGCCCAAACATCCGGCAGGTTGGTAATAAAAGAACCATCCAGCATCAACCATTTTTCGCGGTCGTTTTGTTGTTTTCGGCCCAATACTTTATATAAAATGCCCGAAGCTTCGGCAACGGTATATTTACCAAACTCGGTAATAATATCCGGTTCCATGGTATCGTTTTCGGCGCAGATCTCTTTTATACGGCTCACTATCTCGTTGATCATGTATTCATAATCAAAATCGAAAACCAGCGAATCTTTAAAAGGCATACCGCCGCCAATATCAAGTGTATCAAGGGCAGGGTTTATCTTTTTAAATTTGCAGTAAAGTGTTACGTATTTCTCCAGCTCGTTCCAGTAATATGGGGTATCAGATATACCCGAGTTAATGAAGAAGTGTAATAGCTTAACGTTGAAGTTAGGGTTGTTTTCTACCTTATTATGGTAAAAATCGATGATATCTTCCATGCGGATACCTAAGCGCGAAGTATAAAATTGTGAATCGGGCTGCTCTTCAGCCGCAATACGGATCCCCAGGTTACATGGCGTATCCATCTCCACCTCGTCATCGTACAGGTTAAACTCTTCTTTGTTATCCAGTACCGGGATAATGTTTTTGAAGCCATCGTGCAGCATATCAATAATATACTGCTTGTACTGGAACGTTTTAAAACCGTTGCATATAACGGTAACATCCTTGCTTACCGCGCCTTTTTTCTCCAACGCGTCAATCATTGGCATATCAAAAGCCGACGATGTTTCCAGGTGGATCTCATTCTTCAGCGCTTCTTCTACAATATGCTTAAAGTGCGAGCTTTTGGTGCAATAGCAGTACTTGTAGCTACCGCGATAATTATTTTTAATAATGGCCTGTTGGAAAAGCAACTTAGCCTGCTGTATTTTTTTACTGATAATGGGCAGATATGTGAAGCGTAGGGGGGTACCGTACGTTTCAATCATTTCCATCAAGTTTAAATCGTGGAAGTATAATTCATCCTCTATTATCTCGAAACCATCCTGTGGGAAACCAACACTCAGATCAAGAAATTCCTGGTAACTCTGCATCTATTAAAATTTTGGCAAAAATGTAATTTTTTAACGGATTTCTTGCCAAAATGTTGGGTGTATTTTATGGTCGGATTGTAATTTGTTTTTTGGGTGGAGAGTAATAGGGCAAAGATGCTCTGATAAATCTGTCATGGTGAGCTTGTCGAACCACTAACGAATATGCATTATCGCTCATAAAGTCTTCGACAGGCTACCCATGGCAATTTGTTAGTAATGGCGTGAGAAGTGTTCACGTTCACGGCCGTGAACACCATTATTAACTCGTAAATAACTGATAATGATTAATTTAAAAATACGCTACTGACGAAATAACGTCACCATTAAATCCAAACCCGGCGCAGGCAAAATGCATTGTGATATTAGCGGTCACGCTGCACAGCTTTTCAAAGACATGTCATTGCACCTTCAGAGGCCTTGCGGATTTTAAAACTCAGACTGACAATCCTATTTGATATACACGAATGATACACTTTTTTTAACCGTGAGTCCGCTTACACCGGTACTATTATAGGTTATGGTGTATTTGGCAGGTTTATCAATAGCGTATGCTTTAAGCAGATCTGCATTAACAGATAAACTGTCGTTTGCTTTAAGGGTAAGATAACTGCTGGCGGGAGGCGGCATTATACGTTTAGCCATTGGGCCTTTGTAGTTTACCTCGTTCCCGGCTTCATCTGTAATATCCAGGTATTTACTCATTAAGGGTTCAAACGGGGTATGCCATTTGCAAAAGCGGGCGGTATCGGCGGTGTTGTTTTTTACCGTGAATTTTAACAATACAGAATCTCCGGTTTTAATGGTATCCTTAATTGTCATCTCGGCAGTAAGGGTTTTTTCGATAGCTGCAGTATCTGCTACAGATTTGGTAGAATCGGCTTGTTGTCCTGCCTGTTGATTAGTGCGAACACCGCAGGAAGATAGTGCCAGAAGGGCAATGGCTAATATTTGATAGTTTTTCATGTTGATTATACGTTGCAACATTAACTAATGCAACAGCGGAATGTTGTTTAATTTCTGATTCGTTATATAATGGGCGAGGTATCTCACAGGACAGGTACTGCCTCCTGCTAACTAAAAACTGCCAACTGAATAATGGCGTTGCCTGCGGCCCGGGCTTTACGCTCATACTGCACAGGCTTTAGCCACAGGGCCGGTATCCGCTGCAATCCCTAACGCGGGGTGACTCACCCTGTCTTTGCTTCGCTCGACCACCCTCTCTCCGCTGTGCGGAAAGAGGGTTTAAAAAACCAATTATTCTTCACCCTCTTTGCGAAGCAGAGAGGGTCGACCAGCGTAGCGCAGTCGTAGGTGAGTTAAATGGCGAAGCGGCGTGGATTATCACACGCGACACGCATGCTGCCAGTGGCGAGGGCATGAATGGTAAAGGCACACTTGCGCAAGCAAAAAACAATTATTCAGTAATCTTTCTAAAGCGGAAAAAATTTTGTGTGCGCCAATTTATAAGGGCAGTCGTCAGAATAAACATTAAATTAAAAACATATACAACTGCTACAAATACAAACATATTACCGGGTAATGGCCAGTGCATAATCTTAGCCAGTATAATCAAATAAAGTGCAACACAGCATATTACTTCAAAAAGAATCAGCCGTTTAGCTATACGTGCGATATTTTTGATTTGACCTATCTTTATCATCCATAACACAAATGGAATTAGGATACCAAGCATAGGGAAAATAAAAAAACTTAATGCCGAGAGACTCAAGAATGTCAAATATATTCTATCATTTTGATTAACAGAAACTGCACCCTGATGGGTAATTGATGCATGTAAATGTTCAGGCGTTGTATTCAGAACAGTCGCAATCTGTAGTAGACTATGGCCCCTTGGTTCTGTCTCGTTGTTTTCTATCCGCTGAACAGTCCTCAAGCTTATTTGTGCAAGCTCTGCCAGTTTTTCCTGACTTAAACCTTTAAGTATACGTTGGTTCCGGATGTTTTGGGCAATATTGGTTTTTTTCATTCAAATAATAATGATTGCACAAATGTACTTTTGGTTGGATTTTATGCAGGGGATTTCTTTACGTCATATTTACGACAAAGCTTATCCTATGACTACCTCATCCTTGCAAATGCTTGCGGCAGCATTTGAGCTTCATTAATAATCAATTATCCAGCAATCGACGATGATAGTTTATCTGCCCCAAATGGTAGCCTAAGTGCATCGCCAGGTGAACAAAAAAGTGTCCTGTAGATGCGTCTGTTAAGAATATCTCGGCCGGGTATTTTTTGTTCAACTGATCTTCTGAGATCATATCGAAGGTTTTTCCGATCATCACGATCGTTTTTTCTATTTTATCCACCAGTTCTGCGCGTGGTACATCTTTCAGCGCAAATTCATCTACGCGGTTCCTTATATAACCGGTTTTGCCAAATTCTGCACCGATGTAGGTATTCAGGTTACCAACCAAATGTAAACAAAGGTTGCCGGCAGAATTTAATATGCTCTTTTCGATATACCAAAGCTTTTCCTCGTTTTGGTAAGCTTCTATTTCCTCCTTTAACTTTTCAAGGTCGCGGATGATCAGGTTTTTCAGCGTATCTTTTATCATATATTTGGTATGGCCTGTTGCTGTTTTTACTAAGAAGATATGTCGGGTTTAAGGATGCAAGGTAGGTTATTGATAGCCAAACTTAACTGCGTCTTAGCGTCTTTGCGAGAAACAAATCTATAATCCCTCCAAATGCACCTCCGCCATCATACACCTTGCGCTGCCGCCGCCATTGGTTTCAATGGTAGTAATATCTGCATAAACTAATTTGCCGTACTTTTCTAACGTAGACTTTTGCTCTGCGGTTAATGACATAAAAGCCGCTTGCGACATCACTACTAATGTTTCACCATTGGAATTTTTCACTTCCAGCATATTGCCGGCAAAGTGGTTCATCTGATCGAAGGTAATATCAATGATCTCTTTATGTGTTGATTTTAATGATGTAATAACTTGCTCTTTTTCAGATATATTGGCGATGCTATCTAAACAGACCACCGCGAATTTACTGCCAATGGCCATGAGCACGTTGGTATGGTAAATGGCTTGTCCGTTTTGGTCGAAAGCATCAAAAGTTACGGCCGTATAGCCGGTATAATCGCAAAAGGCTGTCAATACTTCGGCATTGGTACGGGGCGACAGGCAGGCATAGGCTATTTTATTCTCCCTATCCAGCACCATACTGCCGGTGCCTTCCAAAAACTGGTTCTTTGCCTCAAAACGACTCAAATCAATAACATGATTGGCCTTAAAGTTATCTTCCAGCTGACGTATGATGTCCTCCCTGCGCTCCAGTCGGCGGTTCTCGGCCTGCATAGGGTAGAGGAAGATATCGCCATTATCATGAAAAGATACCCAGTTGTTCGGGAAGATGGAATCGGGGGTATGCGGCTCAA